>CAIKSH010000001.1 GCA_903830015.1 uncultured Solirubrobacterales bacterium
GGCGGGATGGTCTGGCGGCGCATGTAGTCGTAGTACTCCGAGCGCGGCGAGGAGCCGACCTCGATCGCGTGGCGGACGTACTCGGGGGTCAGCCGCCGGAAGCCCGGCTCGAAGTACCACTCGCCGGCGGTCTGGAGCTGTTCGAGCAGCCGCTCGGGCTGGAACTCCTCCGGCTCGGGCAGGTATCCCAGCTCGGAGAGAAGCCGGTGGGTCTCCTGGGCGTCGCCGCCGACGATCGAGCGCGCCAGGGCCTGCTCGCCGGCAAGGTAATCGGGCGGCACGCGGCGCAGGAGCCCGAAGTCCAGGAAACAGACCCTCCCGCTCTCGGGAAAGATGTAGTTGCCGGGGTGAGGGTCGCCGCAGGCGATGTGCTCGCGGCTCATCAGCCCGAAGAAGAACCGGAAGGCGATCTCGCCGTAGCGGTCGCGCTCGGAGTCGGGGAGCTCCTTGATCTCCTCGAAGTTCTTGCCCTCGACGTACTCGGTGACCAGCACGCGGCGGGTTGAGAGGGCGCTGTGGACCTTCGGCACCTGGATGAACGGGTGGCCGCGGAAGTGGCGGTGGATCTGGCGCTGGTTGGCCGCCTCGAGCTCGTAGTCGAGCTCCTCGGCGATCCGCTCGCGCAGCTCGGCGAGCAGCGCCTTGGCGTCGATGCCCGGGGCCAGCCGCTTGAGCAGCGGCACCAGCATCTTGACGTTGCGCATGTCGGTCTCGACCGCCTCGGCCACGCCCGGGTACTGGATCTTCACCGCGACCTCTTCGCCCTCCTCGGTGGTCGCGCGGTAGACCTGCCCGATCGAGGCGGCGGCCACCGGCTCGGGGTCGAACTCGGGGAAGAACTCTTCGAGGTCACCGCCGAGGTCCTTCTCGAGGACCTTCTTCATGTCGGCGAAGGCGACCTTCGGGGCGTTGTCGCGCAGCTCGGCGAGCCGGGCCTTGAAGCCCTCGCGGTCCTCCTCGTCGATCAGCTCGAAGTCGACCGTGGAGAGGACCTGGCCGATCTTCATCGCCGCGCCCTTCATCTGGCCGAGCTGCTTTACGAGCTGGTCGGCGAGCTCGTAGGCGCGGGCCTGGTTTGCCTCCTGGGCGCGCTCCTCGGAGCGCAGGCGGTTGGCCGCGCTGGTCGCCGCCCACTTGGCGCTCTGGCCGCCGACCAGGCCCCCGAACTTCGCCGTCCTGGCGATCCGCGAGCTGGGAACCTTGCTGGTCTCTTCCTCGGCGGGGGGTTTCTTCTCGTCGGTCATCAGCGGCACGTGAGGGGTACGCGTCGCGAACCGCTCAGGTATCACGGTACCGCCGCCCTTCTATTCCCAACGCGCCTTCCCCGCCCCGTAACCTGAGCCGGTGGCCGGCCCGCTGATCGTCGTCGACGCTCCCTCGCTCATGTACCGCTCGTTCTTCGCGCTGCCCAAGTCGATCCGCGGCGCCGACGGCAAGCCGGTCAACGCCCTGCTGGGCACCGCCAACGCCCTGCTGGCCGCCTGGCGCGAGCGAAAGCCCCGGGCGCTGGTCTGCTGCTGGGGCGCCGAGGCCGCGAAGTACCGCGTGAAGCTCTACCCCCGCTACCACGCCGACCGCCCGCCGATGCCGCCGGCCCTGGCCCGCCAGTGGAAGCAGGCTCCGGACTTCTTCGAGGCCTTCGGCTGGGCCTCGCTCGACGCCGGCCAGCTGGAGGCCGACGACCTGATCGGCTCGCTGGTCGCCTCCGAGGAGAGGGCCGGCGGGCGCACCCTTATGTTCAGCGGCGACCGCGACATGTTCCAGTGCGTGAGCGGGAAGACCCGCCAGCTCTACCCGGCCCGCGGCGGCGTCGAGCTGATCGGGGTCAAGGACGTGCGCGAACGCGCCGGGGTGGCCCCGGCGCGGATCCCCGACCTGATCGCCCTGCGCGGCGACCCTTCCGACGGGATCCCGGGAGCCCGCGGCGTCGGGGAGAAGGGCGCCGTCGAGCTGCTGAGCCGTTACAAGAGCCTGGACGGCGTGATCGCCGCCGCTGGCCGGCCGGACAGCGAAATGCCACCGGCCGCGCGCGAGGCGATCCTCGAGCAGGAGGCCCAGCTGCGCGACTTCCTGGAGATGGCCACGCTGCAGCCGGTGAAGGTGCGCCGCCCGCGAGATCGCAAGCTCAACGAGGCCCGGGCGGCCCGCAAGGCCGAGGAGATGGGCATGGCCCGGCTGGCCGACCGCCTGCGCGGCGGCGAGGACGCCTTCCGGCTCAGCGGCCCGGCCACCGGCCGGCGCGGCGGCTGAGCGGCCCGCCGGTCAAGGAGTGAAGTTGACGGTCATCACGTCGCCGTCGGCCATCACGTAGTCGCGGCCCTCGGTGCGCAGCGTGCCGCGGTCGCGGGCGCCGGAGTAGCCGCCGGCGTCGACCAGCTCCTCCCAGCCGATCACCTCGGCCCGGACGAACCCCTTCTGGATGTCGGTGTGGATCTTGCCGGCCGCCTCCCAGGCGGTCGAGCCGCGCGGGGTGTGCCAGGACTGGGCCGGCTTGGCCTCCCCGGCGGTGAAGAAGGCGATCA
>CAIKSH010000002.1 GCA_903830015.1 uncultured Solirubrobacterales bacterium
CCCGCCGGCCCGGCCTCGCGCACCGCCTCGTCGATCATGGCCAGGTAGAGCTCGAAGCCCAGGGCGGCCACGTGGCCGGACTGCTCGTCGCCGAGCAGGTTGCCGGCGCCGCGGATCTCGAGGTCGCGCATCGCCACCTTGAAGCCGGCGCCGAGTTCGGTGTAGTCCGAGAGGGCGCTGAGCCGTCGCGTCGCCTCCTCGCTCAGGGCGGCGGCGCTCGGGTAGAGGAGATAGGCGTAGGCCCGCTCGCGGCTGCGGCCGACCCGGCCGCGGATCTGGTAGAGCTGCGAGAGGCCGAAGAGGTCGGCGCGCTCGACGATCAGCGTGTTGGCCTGCGGAATGTCGATGCCCGACTCGATGATGCTGGTGGCCACCAGCACGTCGACGTCGCCGCGCAGGAAGGCCATCATCCGCTCCTCGAGCTCGCCGTCGTCCAGGCGCCCGTGGGCCACCGCGAAGGTGAGTTCGGGGCAGAGCCCGCGCAGCCGCTCGGCGGTCTCGTCGATCGTCTCGACCCGGTTGTGGAGGAAGAAGGCCTGGCCGCCCCGCTCCTTCTCACGCTCCAGGGCCGCGCGGACGAGCTCCTCGTCGTACTCGCCGACGAAGGTGCGGACCGGGCGCCGCCCCTCGGGGGGCGTCTCGATCACGCTGATGTCGCGAACGCCGGCCAGCGACATCTGGAGGGTCCGGGGGATCGGCGTGGCGCTCATCGAGATGACGTCGACCTTCAGCTTCAGCTGGCGCAGCAGCTCCTTCTGGCGCACGCCAAACCGCTGCTCCTCGTCTACGACCAGGAGGCCGAGCTCCTTGGGCCGCAGGTCCCGGCCGAGCAGGCGGTGGGTGCCGATCAGGATGTCGGTACGCCCCTCGTTGAAGGCCTGGACCGAGGCCTTCTGCTCGGCGGGGCTGCGCAGGCGGCTGACCACGTCGACGGTGAAGGGGAAGTCGGCCAGGCGCTCGGAGAAGGTGCCGAAGTGCTGCTGGGCGAGGATCGTCGTCGGCGCCAGGACCAGCACCTGGCGCCCGTCGTCGGCGGCCTTGAAGGCCGCCCGCAGCGCGACCTCGGTCTTGCCGTAACCGACGTCGCCGCAGATCAGGCGATCCATCGGCCGGGGGGCCTCCATGTCCTCCTTCACGGCGTCGATCGCCTCGGACTGGTCTGCGGTCTCGCGGTAGGGGAAGCGGCCCTCGAAGTCGAGCTGCCAGGCCGAGTCGGCCGGGAAGGAGTGGCCGGCGTGACGGCGCCGCTCGGCGTAGAGGTTGAGCAGCTCGCCGGCCAGCTCCTGGGCGGCCTTCCGCGCGCGGGCCTTCAGGGTCTCCCACGAGCGGCCGCCGAGCTTGGAGAGCGTCGGCTCGCCGTCTCCGGCGCCGACGTAGCGGCCGATTCGGGCCAGCTGCTCGACCGGAAGGAAGACCCGGTCCGAGCCGGCGTACTCGAGCTCGAGGTAGTCGCGGGTGACACCACCGACCGTCTTTGTCTCAAAACCGGCGAGCCGGGCGATCCCGTGGTCCTCGTGGACCACGTAGTCGCCGGGGGCCAGCTCGCCGAAGGCGGCCAGGCGCCCGCGCCGGGAGGCGGCGCGCTGGCGCGAGGGGCGCCGGCGCAGGAGCCGGTGCTCGGGGATGACGGCCAGCCGGGCGCCGCCGGCCACGAAGCCGTTGCGCAAGCCGGCCTCGACGAAGGCCAGGCTCCCCTCCCCCGGCTCGGCCGGCGGCTCGTCCTCGCCCAGCCACCGGGGCGACATGCGGGCCAGGTTGTAGGCGGCGCGCTCGCCCTCTCCCCGGTGGCCGAAGCCGACCACGGTGCGGTAGCCGCCCCGGACGAGCGCCTCGAGCTCAGGCTCGGCCGCGGCCATCGAGCGGGAGGCGAAGTCGGCCGCCTGGGCGTGCAGCTCGATCTCCTGCCCGGAGGCCAGCGAGGAGAGCGAGGCGGCGGCCCGGCCGGCAATCGCCGCCGAGACCTCGTCCGGGGCGACGTAGAGGTGATGGGCGTCCTCGTCGTGGATCGAGGCGCAGACGTCCTGCCAGTGATCGGCGAGGGCCGGCGCGATCTCCTCCTCGGCGGCGACGATCACCGTGGCCGCGGGGCCGAGGAGGTCGAGCGGGGCCACGAACCGTTCCACCGGCAGCAGCTCGGC
>CAIKSH010000003.1 GCA_903830015.1 uncultured Solirubrobacterales bacterium
ACGAGGAGAGCCGCTCGGACACCTACCCGACGATCCGCATCGGCGAGGACGACGTCGACGTCGGCCACGAGGTCACCGTCTCGAAGGTCGGCGAGGAGCAGCTCTTCTACCTGATGGCCCACGGCATCGACGAGGAGGAGGCCGGCAAGCTGATCGTCAACGGCTTCATCGAGCCGATCGTCAAGGAGCTTCCGATGGAGTACGCCGTCGAGATGAACCGGCTTATCGAGCTCCAGATGGAAGGTTCGATCGGGTGACCCAGGCCGTCTCCGAACCGCAGTTCCTGGCCGAGCGCCGGGCCGAGGCCCAGGCCGCGCTCGAGAGCCTGGAGCTTCCGAGCTTTCGCGGCGTGGCCGGCTGGGAGTTCACCCCGGTCGACGACCTCGACCTCGAAGCCTGGGAGCCGGCTCCGGCAGGCGCCGGGGCGGCCGGCCCGCTGACCGCTCCCGAAGGCGCGGCCGTGCCCTCCACCGAGGCGGCCACCTCCGAGGGGCCGATCGTCATGCCCCTGGCCCAGGCCGCCGAGCAGCACCCCGAGCTGGTGGAGCGCCACCTGGGCAGCGTCGTGGCGGCCGGCTCGACCGCGCTGGTCGCCCGCAACGACGCCCAGTGGAGCGACGGAACCTTCGTCTACGTCCCCAAGGGCGTGACGCTCGACGCACCGGTCTGGCTGGAGACGGTCCACGAGGCGGCCGGCAGCTCGCTGGCCTGGCGCCTGCTGGTGGTCCTCGAGGAGGGCGCAGGTGCCGAGGTCTGGCACCAGAGCGTCTCGGCCGACGCCGAGGCCGAAGGGCTGCTCAACGGAGTGGTCGAGCTCGTGGTCGGCCCGGGCGCGAAGCTGCGCTTCGTCGACGCGCAGGCCCTCAACGAGAAGAGCTGGCTCTTCGGCAGCCAGCGCGCCGTGGTCGCCCGTGACGGCGCGGTGGACTGGGTGACGCTCGGATTCGGCTCGGCCAACGGCAAGGTCTTCCTGGAGACCAAGCTCGACGGGCCCGGCGCCGACGCCCGCGTGACCGGCGCCTACGCGATCGACGGGCGCCAGCACGTCGACTACGACACCCTCCAGGAGCACGCCGCCCCGGACACCACCTCCGACCTGGCCTTCCGCGGGATCCTCGACGGCCGCTCGTCGGCGGTCTGGCGCGGAATGATCCAGGTCGACGAGGGCGCCCAGTCGACCGACGCCTTCCAGGAGTCGCGCAACCTCCTGCTCAGCCGCAAGGCCCACGCCGACGCGATCCCCGGCCTGGAGATCCTCGCCAACGACGTGCGCTGCACCCACGCGGCGGCGATCGCCCAGGTCGACCCCGACCAGCTCTTCTACCTGCGCTCGCACGGCCTTCCCGCGGGCGAGGCGCGCCGGCTGGTCATCGAGGGCTTCCTCCACGAGCTGGTTCAGCGCTTCGAGGAAGGTCCGCTCCGGGACTCGGTGGCTGCGGCCATCGAGGAGCGGATGCGGCTGATCCTCAGCGCCTGAGCCGATGGCCGACGAGCGCCTGGCCGTCCTCTACGACGAGGAGTGCCGCTGGTGCCGCTGGTCGGTGGCGCGGCTGGCGGCGCTCGACCGCGACCGCCGGCTGAGGCTGGTCCCGATCCAGGGCGCCGAGGGCGAGCGGCTGCTGGCCGATGTTCCCGAGGACGAGCGCCTGGCCAGCGCCCACGCGGTCACGCCCGACGGCCGGGTCTTCTCGGGCGGTGATGCCGCCGCGCCGATCGCCGCCGTGCTGCCGGCCCTGCGTCCGGGCCTGCCGGTGCTGCGCGCGCTGCCCGGACCGACCCGGGCCGGCTACCGGCTGGTGGCCGATAACCGCTCGCGGCTCGGCCGGCGCCTCGGCGATGACGCGATCGCCCGCGCCGACCGGCTGATCGCCTCGCGCCGCGATCAGTAGCCGAGCTCGTCGAGAACGCTCGACTCGCGCTTGGGCTTCTCGGGCTCGGCCGAGGGCTTTCGGTCCTTCTTGCGGTCCTCCTCGGTGACGAAGCGGATCGTCGCTCCGACGCTGCCGTCCTGGGCGGCCTTGAGCTGCTCCCTGGAGACCTTGTCGCCGCCGCGGCGCCGCTCCTTGGCCCGCTCGTTGCGCTCGCGGTCGCGCTGCTTGGCGGCCCTCACGCGGCCCAGGCGCTGGGCGGCCTGCTCGCGGTCGAGGGTGACCGTCCACAGGGCCTGCTGCGGGGCCATCGAGATGATCGTCGCGGCCATCGCCTTGTCGATGCGGCCGGCGCCGAGGGAGCCGTTGGCGATGTTGCGCGCCCGGGGGCGGGCGTCCTCGTCGGCGGCGACCAGGGCCGAAAGGTCGTTGCGCTCGCGCGGCGCGAGGACCGAGAAAGCCTCGCGGACCGCCTTCTCGGGGCCGAAGAGGTCCATCGTGGCGCGGGAGGCGTCGCGCAGGTCGTCGATCGGAAGGTCGGCGCGGCTGCGCGGAAGCTCCGGCGGCTTGCGCCGCCCCTTGCCCTTGCGGCCCTTGC
The DNA here is from genome assembly GCA_903830015.1 of uncultured Solirubrobacterales bacterium. GTDB lineage: Bacteria > Actinomycetota > Thermoleophilia > Solirubrobacterales > Solirubrobacteraceae > F1-60-MAGs163. The sequence goes on from CAIKSH010000003.1 coordinate 2,467, forward strand.
CGCCCTTCTTCTTCGGCTTGGACGCTTCGGCCTTGGGCTCTTCGGCTTTCGGCTCCTCGGCCTTGGGCTCTTCGGCCTTGGGCTCCTCCGGCGCCGCCTCCTGCGGCTCCGGCGCGGCGGCTTCGCTCTCGTCGGCCATGGTCAGGCGGCGGCGAGGCCGTCGAGCGCCTCGCGGAGCTGGTCGGCACTCTGGTGGCTGATCCCCACCAGGTGCACGTGGCGGTAGCGGACGATCCCTTCCTCGTCGACGATGATCACGGCGCGGCGGGTCCCGATCACCGGCGCGGTGAGGCCGTACTCGCCGGCCACCTTGCGTCCCACGTCGGCGAGCAGCGGGACGGTGAGACCGTGCTTGGCGATGAACCGCTCGTGCGAGTCGATGTCCTGGCCGGAGATTCCCACCACGGTCGCGCCGAGCGCTTCGATCTTGTCGCTGTCGTCGCGGTAGGCGCAGAACTGCTTGGTGCAGCCGGGCGTGTCGTCGCCGGGATAGAAGAGCAGGACCACGCGCTCGCCGCGGTGGTCGGAGAGCCGGAATGGCCCTTCGGTGCCGGGCAGCTCGAAGTCGGGGGCCGGGTCGCCGACCTGTGGTCCCTTCGCCATCGGTGAGAGAGTATGCCAGTGCCGCAATCGTGGATCGAAGAAAATGCGCCGGCGATGGCCCAGGCCGCCGAGCGCGACCTCGAGGCGCTGGTGGCCATCTCCTCGCCTTCCTCGGACCTGCAGGCCGCCGAGCAGATCGTCGCGGTGGCCAGCGCGATGGCTCCCGCCGGCGCGGCGGTCGAGCGGCTGGCCTCCTCCACGCCCGAGCACGCGCCCGACCTTCTGATCACCGTCGGCGGTCCCGGCGAGCGGCGGATCCTCCTCGTCGGGCACCTGGACACCGTCGTCGGCCACGAAGACTTCATCTCCGCCCGGCGCTCGGGCAGCCACCTGATCGGCTCGGGGACCTACGACATGAAGGGGGGCGACGCGATCGCCCTCGCCCTGCTCGCCGCGCTGGCTGGTCGCGAAGAGCTGGGTGAGGCGGCGCTCCTGCTCGTAAACGACGAGGAGTGGCGGACCGGCCCCTTCGTCCACGCCCCACGCTTTGCCGGCTTCGACGCCTGCCTGTGCTTCGAGGGCGGCCAGCGGGACGAGGGCGGAGCCGACGCGGTCGTGGTGAAGCGCAAGGCGGCGGTGGCCCTGCGGGTCAGCGCCCGCGGGCGCGCGGCCCACAGCGGCTCGGCCCCCGAGCGGGGCGCCAACGCGCTGATCGCCCTCGCCGAGGTGGCCCGGATCGTCGACGGCTGCTCGGACCCGGACGGCCCCGAGCGCCTCACCGCCATTCCCACCCAGATGGAGGCCGGCGTGGCGCTGAACGTGGTTCCGCCGTCGGGCGAGCTGGTCTGCGACCTGCGCGCCGACCGGATCGAGGCATTCGACGCCGTCGAGGCGGCGATCCCCGCCCGGGTGGGGGAGGTGGCCATCGAGGTCGCCCGCGACCGCCAGTGGCCGGGGATGGACAGCGGGGCCGCGGCGGCCCCTGTCCTGGCCGCGGCCTCGGAGGCGCTGGGCCGGCCGGTCGTGGCCGGCGCGCGCGGCGGGGCCAGCGACGCCAGCCACTTCGCCTCCTCGATTCCGCTCACCATCGACGGGCTGGGCCCGTGCGGCGGCCACTCCCACCACCCCGACGAGTACGTGGAAATGCCCCTTACCGGGCGCTGCGAAGTGGCCCTGGCGGTCGCCGACGCGATCCTGAAAAGCCCTTAAACACGGGCTCTCAGGGCCGATTCGGGGCAGTTGACGTAATCCCGCACGCCGGTCCGCTAACATGCCGCAGACGTTGTGACCAAAGCCGAGTTCCCGGGGTCACCGACTCCGGGGAGCGGGGGAACCAATTGGCCCTAGTGGCCGGGGGCGAATCGTCGCCAGAGAGTGACGTAGCGCGGCCCTTTTTCGCGCGAGCCCGACAGCTAACCCCGCAGGCGCTCCAAAAGAGGGGGTCTCCCCGATGTTCGCCGTACGAACCAGATCACTGCTGACCATTACCGCCGCAGCCGTTGCGGTCGCCGTGCCGGCCGCCCAGGCCGGCGCCGAGACGCAGGCGCCGGTGCCGCAGGTCGCCTCCAAGCAGCTCAAGAAGGGCAGCAAGGGCGCCGACGTGACCGCTCTCCAGCAGCTGCTCGGACTCGTCGGGCTGCCGGTCGCCGTTACCGGCGAATACGCCGACAAGACCACCGAGGCGGTCAAGCGCTTCCAGTTCGCCGGGCGGCTGCCGGTCACCGGCACCGCCGACCGGACGACGATCCGGGCGATCCGGGTGGCCGCCCGCGGCCCCCGCGCCGTCGACGCCAGCGGCGGGCTCAACTACGGCAGCAAGGCCAAGCGGGCCACCCGCCTGGGCCAGCGGATCCCGCTCGCGGTGGGAATGAGCGGCCGCGACGTGCGCGAGCTGCAGGACTACCTGCGCCGCGCCCATATCAAGGGCGCCCCGAAGCCCACCGGCGCCTACGCCGACCCTACGCGGATCGCCGTCAGGCGGTTCGAGGCCAAGCGCAAGCGCCAGGTCGACGGCGTCCTGGACGCCGGTGACATCTACGAGCTGCGCACCCTGGTCGGCGACAGCGCCACCGAGGGCCAGGACGGCGACCCGGCCGGGGGAGACGCCCCGGCCCCGCTGGCACCCGGTGACCGGGCGCGCCTGGGCTCCAACGGCCTGGCGATCGCTCCCGAAAACGCCCCCGAGGCGGTAAAGCGCGTGATCGCGGCCGGCAACCGGATTGCCAAGACCCCGTACAAGTGGGGCGGCGGCCACGGCAGCTGGAACGACAGCGGCTATGACTGCTCGGGCTCGGTGAGCTACGCGCTGCGCGGCGGCGGCCTCATCAAGGCCTCGGCTCCGTCCTACGGCTATTACAACTACGGGGCGGCGGGGGCCGGCAAGTGGATCACCATCTACACCAACGCCGGCCACATGTATATGACCGTGGCCGGCCTGCGGTTCGACACCAGCGGCCGCGGCGACAACGGCTCGCGCTGGCAGCGGGCGATGCGCTCCAACAGCGGCTTCAAGGTCCGCCACCCGGTCGGCTACTAGGCGCCGGTCAGCCGTCGGCCGGCGGCCGGCGGTCGCGCTTGCGCTCGGCCTGCCGGCGCTTGGCGGCCAGCCGGCGCTCGCGCGAGGCGCGGGTCGGC
>CAIKSH010000004.1 GCA_903830015.1 uncultured Solirubrobacterales bacterium
GAGAAGTTGCGGGCGCCGAACCCGACGGTGACCGCGTCGAAGCTCGCATCCTCGTAGGGGAGCTCCATCGCATTGGCCCACTCCCATTCGATCCCCGGCTCCTTGACGCGGGCGCGGTCCAGCATCTCCTCGGAGAAGTCCGAGCCGATGACCGAGCCGCCGGGGGCCACGCGGCCGGCCAGCTCCACGGCCAGGTCGCCGGTGCCGGTGGCCACGTCGAGGACGCGGTCGCCGGGCCCGATCCGGGCCAGGTCGGCCGCCCGGCGGCGCCAGCGATGGTGCATGCCGGCGGTCATGACCGAGTTCATCAGGTCATAGACGCCGGCGATGCGGTCGAACATCGCCCGGACCTGGGGTTCCTCGAGGGTGCCGGACGCCGGGCCGGTGGTCATGTGCGGGGACCTACTTCAGGTTCGCCAGGTAGTCGACCATCTGGCGGAACTGCTTGGGGTCCTCCTGCTGGATGGCGACGTAGGAGGGCATCGGCGCGGTGGGGTTGACGAGCGTGCGCTCGATCGCCTGGGCGGGAAGCCGGGCGCCGATGTTGGTGAGCTTCGGGCCGGGGCCGTGGTTGCCGTTCTCGCCGAACTGGTGGCAGGCGGCGCAGCCCGACTGGGCCACCACCTGCTCGCCGGCGGTGAAGTTGGCCACCGCCTTGGGGCCCTGCGCCTCGACGTTGGCCGGCACCGGGATCTCGATCTCGGTCGGCGGGCCGGCCGAGGCGCCGAGGTAGGTGAGGAAGCCGATGGCGAAGATGGTCAGGATGCCCGCGGTGGTGGCGACCGGCCGGCGCTCGGGCCGGCGCTCGGGGTTGCGGTCGTAGAAGGGGAGCAGGAAGAGAAGGATCAGGCAGATCGTCGGCACGCCGATCGTGGCCAGCGGGGTCAGCCACGGCTCCTTGATCACCTTCAGCAGCTCGAAAAGGAAGAAGAAGTACCACTCCGGGCGTGGCGTGTAGGTGGTGGTCGTCGGGTCGGCCTTGGGGCCGAGCTCGGCGCCGAGGATCAGCGCCATCAGGATGATCACGACCATGACGAGGATCGCCATGACGCTGTCCTTGGTGACGGCGTAGGGGAAGAACGGCTTGCCCTGCGACTTCAGGATCCCGTAGTCGCGCAGGTACTGCTCTTTCTCCTGCTTGTTCATGCCGTGACGCTCTCCTCACGGAGCTTCTCGGGCGGCTCAGCCTTCACCCACGGCGGGGCGGTGGTCCCGAGCTTGGCCACGAGGTAGAGGTGGAATCCCATCAGGGCGGCTATCGCCCCAGGCACCATCAGCATGTGTATGGCGTAGAAGCGCGAGAGCGTGGTGGCCCCGAAGTACGGGCCGGCGCGCAGGAACTCCGAGAGGTAGGGGCCGACGATCGGGCCGGTGCCGTTGATGTTGACGCCGACGATTGTGGCCCAGTAGGAGCGCTGGTCGAACGGCAGCAGGTAGCCGGAGAAGGCCATCGTCATGGTCAGAACGAGCAGGACCACTCCGATCACCCAGTTGAGCTCGCGCGGGTACTTATAGGCGCCGAAGAAGAAGGTCCGGCCCATGTGGAGGAAGATCAGGATCACCATCACCGACGAGCCCCACTTGTGCATGGCGTGGACGAACTCGCCGAGGAAGACCTCGTTGTTGATGTAGCGGATCGACTCGTAGGCGCGGGTGGC
>CAIKSH010000005.1 GCA_903830015.1 uncultured Solirubrobacterales bacterium
GCCCGGCGCCAGCCGTCCCCGTAGCCGACCGGCACCGTGGCGATCGTGGTCTCCCGGTCGGCGACGAACGCGCGGCCGTAGCCGACGCTCTGGCCCGGCTCGCAGGGCTTGACCGCGCCGGCCCAGGAGCGCAGCTCGAGCGCCGGCTCCAGCCTCCGGGCGCCGGCGTCCGACCCGAACGGGTCGAGGCCGTAGAGCGCGACTCCGGAGCGGACCATGTCGAAGGCGCAGGAGGGTTCGCGCAGGACCGCGGCGCTGTTGGCGGCGTGGACGAGCGCGTCGGGATACCGGTCGGCCAGGGGCACGGCCCAGTCGCGAAAGCGCGCCAGCTGCTCGTCGAAGAACGGGTCACCCGGGCGGTCTGCGGTGGCAAAGTGGGTCATCAGGCCGGCCAGCCGGCAGCTGCCTGACCCGGCGATCCGCTCGGCGATCGCCGTCGCCTCATCGGCGCTGCGGGTACCCAGGCGCCCCATGCCCGAGTCGTACTTGACGTGCAGCGGCGCGCCGCCCAGCTCCTCGACCAGGCCTGCGAACTCCGCGGTCCAGGCCACCAGGTCGGCGCCGGCCTCTACGGCCACCGCCGTCTCTTCGGGGGTCAGGGCACCCATCACCAGTACCGGCGCCTTGAAGCCGGCCTCGCGTAGCTCTGCCGCTTCGCCGGCTGAGGCCACGGCCAGCCAGCTGGCGCCCCCGGCCAGCGCTGCGCGGGCCGCGGGCACCGCCCCGTGGCCGAACCCGTCGGCCTTGACTACCGCACAGACGATCGCGCCGCCGGCGGCCTCGTCGACCAGCGCCGTGTTGCGCTCGATCGCGGCCAGGTTTACGGAGGCGACGGCCCGCTCAGCCACGGCGCCCCTAGCGGTCTTCCAGCAGGGCCTCGAGGACGTCGACTCGGGTTACGACGCCAACGAGGTGTCCCTCGTCGTCGACCACGGGCAGGCGGTTGTGGCGATGCTCGGAGATCAGGTGTCCGGCGTCGTGCGCGGTGGCGTCAGCGGTGATGGTGATCGGGTCATCGGTCATGAGCTCCGACGCCGTCCCGGCGATCGACTTGCGGACCCGCTCTTCCCAGTGCTTGACCGAGCCAAGGTAGATGACCCCGCCCATGATCTGGACGCTGGGCGGCGGGTCGACGTCGTCAGGCTCGTCGAAGAGCAGGAGGTCGCTCTCGGTGATGATCCCAAGCAGGATCCCGTCATCGTCGACCACGGGAAGGCCCGGCAGCTCGTTCTCGTGCATGAGCTCGACGATCCGCTCGACTCCCTCTTCGGGGCCGACCGAAACCGGATCGGCATCCATGATCTCGCTGACGCTTGCGGACATGGGCGCAGCGTACCGCTACGCCCAGGCACGCGGCAGGGCGGCCACCACGTCCCCGGCCACCACGCCTTCCGGGCCGATCCGCTCGGCCGCTATGCCGCCGGCCCGGGCATGGAGCCGGACGGCGGCGCAGGCGGCGGCGAAGGGATCGAGCCCCCGAGCCAGCATCGCGGAAACCACCCCGGTCAGCACGTCGCCGGTGCCCGCCGTGGCCAGGGCCGGGCTCGCGCCGGGGCTCACGCCGACCAGGCCCCCGGGCTCGGCCACGAGGCTGTCAACGCCCTTGAGGACCACAACGGCTCCGCTGCGGGCGGCCGCCTTGCGGACGTGCTCCAGCCGGCGGGCCCGCACGCGCTTGGACGACGTTCCGAGCAGCCGGGCCAGCTCGCCCTCGTGCGGCGTGCAGACCAGGCCGCCCCGGTGCTTGCGCAGCTGCTCGGGATGGCCGGCAAACGCCCCCAGGCCGTCGGCGTCGAGGACCATCGGCGCGCGGATATCCCGGACCACCCGGCGGGCAAAGCCGTGGGCACCGTCGCTGCGGCCCAGCCCGGGGCCCACGGCAACGGCGCCGGGCCGAGAGGCGACCGAGTCGGCGAGCTCCCCGGCTCCGGCCGGCCGCAGATGGCCGTCGCGGCCCTCCAGCGACATCTGCATCTCCTCGACCAGGTGGGCGGCGACCACCGGCTGCTCGCTGGCGGGGACGCAGGCCGTCACGTACCCGGCGCCGGAACGCGCGGCCGCCCGGGAGGCCAGCACGGTGGCCCCCGTAAGGCCGACCGAACCGCCGGCCACGTAGACGTGGCCGCTGGTGAACTTGTTCGACTGCGGCCCGCGCCTGGGCACCAGGGCGAGCACCGGGGCGTCTTCGATCAGGCCGGCCTCAGGCTCCTCCACCGGGGCTCCGGGCGGAATGCCGATCTCGATCACTCGAACGAACCCGGCGGCGTCGCGGCCGGGGTTGACGTGGAGCCCGACCTTGTCCAGGTGGAAGGTCGCCGTCGCGTAGGCGCTCACGTACGCACCCCCGGCCTCGCCGGTCGACGCGTCAATTCCGCTTGGGATGTCGACGGAGACCACGGGCACCGCTGCCGCCGCGACCGCCTCTATCGCCTTTCCGATTCGTCCCCGGGGCCGGCCGGTGAATCCGGTGCCCAGCAGCGCGTCGACGATGACCGCCGCACCCTCGAGCCACTCGGGCGCGAATTCCGCCGGAGCCGGTCCGGGCAGGGCGGCCCGCTGGGTGGCCGCATCGGGGGAAAGCTTCTCCGGGTTGCCGGCGTCAAGAACCACGACCTCGCGGCCCGAGCCCCGCAGGATCCGCGCCGCCGCATAGCCGTCACCACCGTTGTTGCCCGAGCCGCAGACGACGACCACGCGCCCCGCCGGAACTGATTCCTGAACGAGCCTGGCCACGCCCTGCGAGGCGTTCTCCATCAGGGTGAGCGACGGGACCCCCATCTCGGATATCGCCCACCGGTCGGCCTCCCGGCAGCGCTCGGCGTCGGAGAGCGGAGAGAGCCACGCAGGAAAGCCGCTCACCCGGCCACCACCACGGCCCCGGCCATTCCGCGGGAGTGGGTGAGCGAGCAGCTCAGGCTCAAACCGGCCTCTTCGGCCCGGCGGGCAGCCACTCCCGAAAGGCGCAGTCTCGGCGCGCCGGACGGCGAGGTGAGGACCTCGAAGTCGAGTGGGCGAAGGACGTCCAGCTCGAGCGCCTTGCTCGCCGCCTCCTTGGCACAGAACCGGGCCGCCAGGTGCTGCGCCGGCCGTGCGCGCTCCGACGCCCAGTCGAGCTCAGCCGGGGTGAACAGGCGCGCGGCCAGTCCCGGGCGGCGCCCTATTGCCCGCTCCAGGCGGGCGATCTCGAGCAGGTCGATGCCGACTTGCGTCACGGGGTGAATCTATCCCGTGGCCCGCGTTCGGCCGGCCGGAAAATTGCTATTCGACGGTGACCGTCTTGGCGAGATTGCGGGGCTGGTCCACGTTCAGGCCGCGAAGCCGGGCGATCCGGTAGGCGAGCAGCTGAAGCGGAATCACGGCCAGCAGGGGCTGCAGGATCCAGTCGGTCTCGGGAATAGCGATCACCGAGTCGGCCTGCTCGGCGATCGTCGCGTTGCCTTCGGTGGCCACGGCGATCAGGTGGGCACCCCGGGCACGGACCTCCTGCATGTTCGATATGACCTTCTCAAGCACCGGCGAGTCGGTGGCGACGGTGACCACCGGCGTCTCCTCGCTCAGCAGCGCGATCGGCCCGTGCTTCATCTCCCCGGCCGAGTAGGCGTCGGTGGAGATGTAGGAGACCTCCTTCAGCTTGAGCGCCCCCTCGTGGGCCACGGCGACGCCGGCGTGGCGACCGAGGTAGAGGAAGAAGTCGGCCTCCCAGAGTCCGGCGGCAATCTGCTGGATCGGCTCATCGACGTTTTCGAGCAGGCGCGTGATGAAGCTCGGCACCTGCTTGAGCTGCCCGACCAGCTCCGTGCGGGCCGCATCATCGAGCGTGCCGTGGAGTTCGGCGAGCCGAAGCGCCAGCAGGTACATGACGGCCACCTGACAGACGAAGGTCTTGGTCGCGGCAACCGAGACCTCGAGGCCGGCTCGCGTGTAGAGAACCCCGTCGGCATCGCGCGTGGCCTGGGAGCCCATGATGTTGGTGACCGCCAGCACCGTGGCTCCCCGCTCCCGGGCCAGCCTCATGGCGGCGAGCGTGTCGGCTGTCTCTCCCGACTGGGTGATGCCGATGACCAGGTCCCCGGGCCCGACGATCGGGTTGCGGTAGCGGTACTCGGAGGCGATCTCCACGTCCACCGGCACCCGGGCCAGCTCCTCGATCACGTACCGGCCGATCAGGCCCGCGTGGTAGGAGGTGCCGCAGGCCACGACGACTATCCGCCGCGCCCCGCGGAGCTGATCGTCGTCCAGGGCGCCCTCGTCGTTCAGGTCCACCCCGTCGTCGCGCACGGTCCGGTCGGCGATCGTCTCGGCGACCGCGTCCGGCTGCTCGTGGATCTCCTTGAGCATGAAGGTCTCGTAGCCGCCCTTCTCGGCCGTCTCCTCGTCCCAGTCGATCGTCGTAACCTCTCGCTCGACCGGCGTTCCGTCCGCGTCGGTGAACGCAGTCCCGTCGGCGCTGACCGAGACCACCTCCCCGTCCTCGACGTACTGGACCTGGCGGGTCTCGGAGAGGAAGGCGGGCACCGCCGAGGCCAGGAAGTTCTCGCCCTCTCCCACTCCGACGATAAGTGGGCACTCGCAGCGGGCGCCGACCAGGAGCCCCGGGGCCTCGGTGCTCATGGCGACGAAGGCGAAGTGGCCCTCCAGCCGGGCGAAGGCGGCGCGCACGGCGGCGGCCAGGTCGCCGTCGAGCCGGGAGGCGACCAGGTGGGCGATCACCTCGGCGTCGGTCTCCGAGGTGAAGACCGCACCTGCCCCCGCCAGCTCTTCGCGCAGCTCGAGGTAGTTCTCGACGATCCCGTTGACCACGACGTGCACGTGGTCGGAAGTGTCGAAGTGCGGATGGGCGTTGGCCTCGTTAACCCGCCCGTGCGTGGCCCAGCGGGTATGGCCGATGCCGATCGTCGACTCACGGGCGAGCGTGGCCACCGGCCCGTCGTTACCCGACCGCGCCTCCACGGCCCGGCGCAGGTGTTCAAGGTTGCCGACCGCCCTGACCGCCTCGATCTGGCCGTCGGCCATCACCGATATGCCCGCCGAGTCGTATCCGCGGTACTCCAGGCGCGCCAGGCCGGCCAGGAGAAGCTCCTCGGCCGAGCGGTCGCCCACGTATCCGACGATGCCGCACATCGGCCCGCAGCCTAGCTGCCGGGCGGGATGGCGCCGCCGCTGAGGGCCTGCTTCAGGAGGCTCCCTCGACGACCGCCACGAGGCGCCCGCAGGCCGCCTCGCACTCCTCCTCGCCGGGTGCCTCGACCATCACCCGGACCAGCTCCTCGGTGCCGCTCGCGCGCACCAGCACGCGGCCGCGCCCCTCGAGGGCCTCGCCTTCCTCGGCGGCCGCCTGCTGGACCGCGGCCAGCGCAGCCTCCTTATCGGCCACCTGCACGTTCACCAGCCTCTGGGGAAGCTTCTCCATCGCCGACCGGTCAGCGAGGTCCGATGCCCCCAGGGCCTCGAGCGTGAGCAGGGCGCTGGCAATTCCATCACCGGAGGGAACGAAGCCGGTATCGATGATGTGGCCCGACTGCTCACCCCCCAGGTTCCAGCCGCGCCTCAGGAGCTCTTCGAGGACGTAGCGGTCGCCCACGTCGGTTACCGCAACCTCGATCCCCGCGTCGCGCATGGCGGTGTGGAAGCCGTAGTTGGTCATCACCGTTACCGCCACGCCGCCCCCGAGCCGGTCCTGCTCACGGAGGTGCAGGGCGGCCAGGGCGATCAGCTCGTCGCCGTCGACCACCACTCCGTTGCGGTCGGCGGCCAGGACGCGGTCGGCGTCGCCGTCGAAGGCGAACCCGGCGTCGAAGCCACCGTCGGCGACAGCGGCTGCCAGGGATTCGACGTGAGTCGACCCCACTCCGTCGTTGATGTTGCGACCGTCCGGCTCGATGCCCGTGGCGCTCACGTCGGCTCCCAGCCGGCGGAAGATTTCCGGCCCCACCCGGTAGGCCGCTCCGTTGGCGCAGTCGAGGAGGATCCGGCGTCCC
>CAIKSH010000006.1 GCA_903830015.1 uncultured Solirubrobacterales bacterium
GCGCTCAAGGAGGGCGGCAAGGTGGTCAACGACCGAACCACCAACTGGACGATCGGTCCGTGCCCGAGCCCTCCCTGGGCGCAGCTCGTATACCCCGAGCTCGACGGGGACGCGGCGCTGGCCCGGCTGGTCGAGGAGCTGGTCCACGTCTGCCGGCTGGACGAGGAGGACCCGCAGGCCGCCTGGGCCGAGCGGGCCGGATTCCTGGAGGAGGTGGCCTCGCGCGTAACCGCCCGGCGCTTCGACGCGCTCCACTTCGAGGGGCCGGGCACCGACCTCACCGTCGGCCTGCTGCCCTCCAGCCGCTTTCTCTCGGCCAAGTTCGAAACGGTCGACGGGATAGTCCACATGCCGAACCTCCCCACCGAGGAGATCTTCTCGGCCCCCGACCCCGGGCGCACACAGGGCGTGGTTCGCTCGACCAAGCCGCTGGTCGTGGGCGGGTCGATCATCCGCGGCCTCGAGGTCGAGTTCGACGGGGGGCGGGCGGTGCGGATCGACGCCGACGAGAACGCCGAGGTGCTGCGCGGCTACGTGGCCAGCGACGAGGGCGCCGCCCGGCTGGGCGAGGTGGCCCTGGTAGACGCCGCCGGGCGGATCGGCGGGACCGGCACCACCTTCTTCGACACCCTCCTCGACGAGAACGCCGCCTCGCACGTCGCCCTCGGCTCGAGCTACGGGATCTGCGTTGACGCGCCCGAAGACGTGGAGCGGCTAAACCAGAGCCGGATCCATGTCGACTTCATGATCGGCTCGGACGAGGTTTCGGTGACCGGCGTCGGCCGTGACGGGAGCCGGACGCCGGTCCTGGTCGGCGGCGAGTGGAAGCTCTGAGTCAGTCGGCGCGCCGGCTCGGGTGGCGGCGCCACCACCAGACGACCGAGGCGGCGCCGAGAACCACGAGCAACACGACCAGCAGGGGCGTCCCCACCGACCCGACCACGTCGGAGACCCGGTCCCACTCCTCCCCGAGGATCCAACCGGCCCCGATGAGAGCCGCGTTCCAGGCCAGGCTGCCGACCAGGGTGAGGGCGATGTACTGGAACCGGGGCATCTTCAGCGTCCCGGCCGGGAGCGAGACGAGGCTGCGCACGCCAGGGATGCAGCGCCCGACGAGGACGATCACCGGCCCGCGCCGCTCGAACCAGGCGTCGGCGCGGTCGAGGTCCTCCGGCTGGACCCGGAGGATCGAGCCGTAGCGCAGCACGAAGGGACGGCCGCCGTAACGGGCCAGCTCGTAGAGGAAGATCGAGCCGAGCACCGATCCGAGGGTGGCCGCGGCCAGCACGCCGACGAACGAGAGCTCGCCCCGCCCGACGAAGAAGCCGGCCAGCGGCAGCACGACCTCCGACGGGATGGGCGGGAAGACGTTCTCGACGAACATCAACGCGACGAGGCCGAGAAGGCCCAGGTCGCGGATCACCTCGTTGACGGTGTCGGTTACGGCGAGCGTCACGAGGGCGGCGACCACGGAACGACAATGCTACGGGTCGGGGGCTACGCTTCCCGGGCCGAAGGGCTCCAGGAGAGGTGCCGGAGTGGTTGAACGGGCACGACTGGAAATCGTGTAACGGGGGCAACCTCGTTCGAGGGTTCGAATCCCTCCCTCTCCGCTTCGCGCTCCGGGTCTACAAGCGCACCCCAGGCCCTCGGCCCGCCGGGTAGGCTCGCCGCCGTGAGTGGGGACCGCCTGTACCTCCGGGTCGTGAGGTCGTCGATGGCCACCGACTGGGCGGCCACGCGCTGGCTCGGGCCGCTGCGGGTGGCCTCGATCACCGCCGTCCTGGCCTTCGCCGGCGCAGAGCTGGTCGGCGGCCAGGTCGCCTTCCCGCTCGCTGTCGGCGCGGTTCTCGCCGGGGCCTGCGACCCGAAGGGCGACATCGACGAGCGGCTGCGGGGAATGGGCCTCACCGCGATCTCGATTGCCACGGCCGCCGCCGTGGGGATTCTCATATCGGACAGCTTTCCCGTTCAGCTGGCCGTGACCGCCCTGGCGGCGGCGCTCTGCGGTTACGTCGGCCTCGCCGGGCCCAAGGCCGCCGTCGCCGGGATGCTCACGCTGGTGATCCTGGTCGTCTTCAGCGGGACCCCGGACCCGATCGGGGCGGCGCTTCCGACCGCGGGGTGGATGCTCCTCGGGTCGGCGGTGATGATCCTGACCGTGATCGTGCCCCTCTTCGCCGGGCGGATCGGCGGCGTGCGCAATGACATCTCGATCGCCTATCGCGCCCAGGCCCTTGCCCTGCGGGACAGCAAGACCGGCATCGCCTCCCCGGCCGCAGCGCTGAAGATCTCGGCCGCGAGGGGGCGGATCACCGCCGGTGACCTGCCCGAGCCAACCCGGGATTGGTGCCTGGCGCTTGTCGACTGCTGCGACCGGGCCCGCATCGCCCTGTTCAACCTGCGGGGCGATTCCTACGGCGACGAAGGCCAGGTAGCAATCCGGGCGCAGTTCGAGCGCTCGGTGTCCGGGCTGATGCTCTCGATCGCAGGAGCTCTCGAGATCCCGCTGCGCAGGCGCGGCCTTCAGTCGCGAGCCGACAGGCTTATCGAGGCCGCGCGGGCCTGCGAAGGGCGCCTGGGCGAGATGGAGCTGGAGGCGATCCGGGAGGTGACCGCCAGCCTCACCGAAGCCACCCGGCTGACGGCAGGGCCCTGGCCGATCGGCCGTCAGGCGTTTACCGGCCTGCGCGTCGGCTACTCCCCGACGGGGCTGCAGAACCTCCTGCACCACCGGGACCCCGACGACCTGTTTACCCGGCACGCGATCCGGCTGACGATCCTGATCGTCATCGCGACGCTGATCGCCCAGCTGGATACGGCGAGCCACTCCTACTGGCTGCCCATGACCGTCGCCTGGGTCACCAAGCCCGACGCCGCCGGCACGGCGCCACGCGTGGTCGCCCGGGTCACGGGAACGATCGCCGGCCTGCTGGTCTCCGCCCTGGTCGCCGTCGTCCTCGGCGAAGGGCTGGCGACGGTCACCGTCGCGGTCGGGATCGGCGCCTTCATCGTCGCCGCCTTCCTCGTCAGCAACTACGCCTTTAGCACCTTCGGGGCCACGATCATGATCGTCGGCCTCATGCACCTCGCCGACCCGGGAATCAACTCGGTCCTGCTGGAGCGCCTTCTCGACACCGTTGTTGCCGGTGTCCTGGTTTTCGGCCTCGCCTACCTGTGGCCGACCCGGCTGACCGACGCCATTTGCCAGGAGCTCGCACAGACGGCGAGGGCGCTCGCCGCCTACGGCCGGGCGGCGATCGCCGTCGATCCGCCGGCCGTGGAAGCGGCCCACGGCCCGCTGCGCGAAGCGCGGCTGCGATCCACGGCGATCGTCAACGCCGCGGCCAACGAGCCGCCCGGCCACGCCCTGAGCTACGCGCTGGCCGAGCAGATCAACGCCGACCTGGTCAATGCGGTCACCGTCGCGGCAGGCGTCGGCGAATACGAGCGGCGGACCGGCCACGCCGCCCCGGTTCGGGAGGAAGAGCTGACCCCGCGGGCCATGGACGAACTCGACCTGCTGGCCAGCCGCCTGCAGTCGGTTCACGACTGCGGACAGGCTCCCCCGGCGCGGATCCCCGCCGACGGTGCCCGGACCGCCTTCGAGGCTCTGGTTTTCGACGCCCAGGAAACGCTGAACCACTCGCCTCGCGTGAGGCCCCTCTCCGAAGCCGGAGCGGCGCCTGTCGGAGCCGGCGCCTAGCGCTCGGCGAGCCGCTGCTCGCGCCGCGCGTCGGCGGCGGCCATGATCTCCGGGTCTCCGTCCTCGAAGGGCGGCAGCTGGGCCGGCCTGGCTTCGTCGTCGAGCGCGACCATGGTCAGGAAGGCGGTGGCCACCAGGCGCCTCTCCCGGCTGACCGGGCTCTCGGCCCAGGCCTCGACCTCGGTCTCCAGCGAGGTGTTCCAGACCTGGTTCACCCGGGAGTTGAGGCTCAGCAGCTCGCCGACGTAGACCGGGGTGCGGAAGCTCATCGAGTCGACGGCGGCGGTGGCCACCCGCATCCGCGCGAAGCGGATCGCGGCCAGGCCGGCGGCCTCGTCGATCAGCCTCAGGACCACTCCGCCGTGCACGTTGCCGGCCGCGCTGGCGTCGCCCGGACCCATCCAGAGGGTCAGCGCCGGCTCCATGGCGCTCATCGGGTAACGCTCTCCACGAGCTCGCGGTCGTGCGGGTAGCTGAGCAGGACCGTCGCCTCCGACGGAACCAGCCAGCGCAGGTCGTCGACCTCGTCGTTGGGTTCGAACTCGCCCCCGAGGACGCTCATCCGCCAGTAGCGCACCAGCTTCGGGCGCCCCTTCTCGTCGATGTAGCTCACCGGCTCGAGCTCCTCGCCGAGCTCGCAGTCCAGCCCGGTCTCTTCGCGCACCTCGCGCAGCGCCGCCTCCTCGAAACTCTCCCCCTCGTCGAGCTTGCCCTTGGGCAGCGACCAGTCGTCGTAGCGACCGCGGTGGACCACGGCGATCAGGCCCTCCCGGACGATCACGCCGCCGGCCGCCTCGATCCGGGGCGGGACGCCGCTCACGGCCTGGGCTCCCCGGCCATGGCGGCCAGCTCGCGGGGGCGCAGCAGGACGATCAGCTCCGGGGCCGGACCGAGGCGGATTCCGGCGACCCCGCCCTTCTTCATGTCGATGCGGGCACCGGTGAGCTCGTGGACGATCGAGCTGAAGTCGGGCTCGTGGCCGACGATCAGGACCCGGCCACCGTGCTCGGGCCCGACGAGGGCCAGTGCCTGGCCGCCGCTGAAACCCCCCGAGAGCGCCTCGTGGACCACCGGCTTGCCGCCGAGGGCCTCGCAGGCCAGCAGCGCCGTGTCCCGCGCCCGCACCCTCGGGCTGGTGACCACTGCGCTGAACGAGATCCCCGCTGACTTAAGCGCCACGCCGGCGTTGCGCGACTGCGCCTCCCCCCGGGCGGTGAGGAGCCGGTCGAAGTCGTCGCGGGTCCCGTGCGGTTCGGCGTCTCCGTGACGCAGTAGCCAGAGCTGGTCGGCCATCGCCCGCGAAGCGTAGAGGACGGGTAGCGTTCGCGGCCGTGTCGATGCACCGGCTGGCCGAAGACGACGTGGTCGAGCGCCACGAAGACGCCGAGGGCGCCTCGCGGC
This sequence comes from uncultured Solirubrobacterales bacterium, assembly GCA_903830015.1. Classification (GTDB taxonomy): domain Bacteria; phylum Actinomycetota; class Thermoleophilia; order Solirubrobacterales; family Solirubrobacteraceae; genus F1-60-MAGs163. The sequence goes on from CAIKSH010000006.1 coordinate 5,108, forward strand.
CGCCGCTGGTCGTCCTCGAGCCCCTCGGCGGGTTTCTCGACCAGGCGGGGATCGGCGAGGGGCCGATCGAGATCGAGCCGGTCGGCGAAGGCCACTCGAACGTCACCTTCCTCATCACCCGAGGCGACGCCGAGTTCATCCTGCGTCGCCCTCCCCGGCCGCCGCTGCCCCCCAGCGCCCACGACGTGCTGCGCGAGGCCCGGGTCATCTCGGCGCTGGCCGGCCGGGCCCGGGTACCGCGGGTGCTGGCGGCCTGCGAGGACGAATCGGTGATCGGCGCTCCCTTCTTCCTCATGGACCGCGTACCCGGCGAGGTGATCACCAGCGAGATGCCGCAGGCGCTCAGCGCCCCCGAGGAGTGCCGGCGCACCGGCGAAGAGCTGATCGACGGCCTCGCCGAGCTGCACGGGGTCGACTGGGAGGAGGCGGGCCTCGAGGGCTTCGGCAAGCCGACCGGCTACCTGGAGCGCCAGCTGCGCAGGTTCACCGGGCTCTGGGAGCACAACCGCACGCGCGAGATACCGGCGGTCGAACGGGTGGGCGCGTGGCTCGCTGCCAACATGCCCGAGTCGGGCGCGGCGACGATCGTCCACGGCGACTACCGGCTCGGCAACACGATCTTCTCGGCCTCGGCGCCGGCCCGGCTCGAGGCGATCCTCGACTGGGAGATGGCCACGATCGGCGACCCGCTGGCCGACCTGGGCTACTTCGCCACCCTCTATGTCGACTCCGGCGATCCCGAGGGCGGCCTCTTCGAACTGAGCTCGGTAACCCGGACGCCCGGCTTCCCGAGCCGCGCCGAGCTGATCGCCCGCTACGAGGAGGCCACGGGGCGGGCGATGACCGACATCGTCTGGTACCAGACCCTCGCCCTCTGGAAGGCGACGATCTTCATGGAAGGCAACTACCGGCGCGCGGTCAGCGGGACCACCGACGATCCGGTCCTGAAGGCCTTCGGGGACAGCGTCGTGGCCCTGGCCGAGAACGCCCAGGAGCTCTCCGGTGCCTGAGGCACGGGCGCGGGGCCTGCTCTTCGACTGGGGCGGGGTCCTGACCACCAACCTGTTCGCCGGCTTTGCCGAGTTCTGCCGCGAGGAGGGGATCGAGCCCGGCCTGCTGCGCGAGAAGTTCCTCGGCGATCCGGAGGCCCAGGAGATGCTCTTCGCCTTCGAGACCGGGGAGATGGCCGAACCGGAGTTCGAGCGTCGGCTGGCCGTCCTGCTCGGGCTTCCGCCGGAGCGCGCCGAGGGCTTCAACGACCGGATCTTCGACCGGATCGGCGAGGACCGGCCGATGGTCGAGGCGCTGCGCCGCGCCCGCGGCCACGGTCTGCGCACCGGGCTGCTCTCCAACTCGTGGGGCACCCAGCGCTACCCGCGCCACCTCTTCGGCGAGCTCTTCGACGCCGTGGTGATCAGCGGCGAGGAGGGCATCCGGAAGCCCGACGCGCCGATCTACGAGCTGGCGATCGAGCGGATGGCCCTGCCGGCCACCGAGATCGTCTTCGTCGACGACCTCGAGCACAACCTGGAGCCGGCGCGCCGGCTCGGCCTGATCGCCATCCACCACCGGGACTCCCAGGAGACGCTCGAGGAGCTCGAGCGCCTGACCGGCGTAAGCCTGCGCTAGGCGCCGGCGAGAATCCTCTGGCGCAGCTCCTCGCCGCGGCCGGCGGCGACCGCCCGCGCCGCCCGACGGCTGGAGAGCTCGACGCCGTGCTCGCGGGCGAGCTCGACGAGCTCCTGGCGCTCGTCGCTCTGGCGGGCGATCTTCAGGAAGAGCCAGGCGAGCAGGCCGATGGTGAGCAGCGAGCCCTCGACCATCATCAGCCCGCCGGCGGCAGCCTGGTCGGCGGTCGCCCCGATGTCCCAGTCGGCCCGGCCCGGGTCGTAGACGTCGTAGAAGGGACGGCCGAAGACGAGCACGTTGCCCAGCACGGCGCCGGTGATCCGGACGGCGAAGATGTATACGAGCTGGGCGGCGTTGCCGAACCAGCCCGGCTTGGGCAGCGGCCCGAGCAGGGCCAGCCACATGTTCACGCCGAAGATGACGAAGCCGGCGTGCTGGACGAGGTGGATCCACTCGTTGCCCACCGCCGCCTCGTGGAAGAGCGGGAGGTGCCAGAGATAGAGGTTGCCGGCCCACAGCACGAAGGCGACGATGGGGTTGAGCAGGAACTGCAGCCGGTCGATCACCGGCAGCCGCAGCACCGGCGCGAGCACCGGCCCGGTCAGCCCCAGGGCGATCAGCAGGGTCCCCAGGTCGCCGATCATCAGGTGCTCGGCCATATGCACGGTGAAGAGCTCCCCGGCGATATGGCCCAGGCCCCCGACGGCGAAGAGCGCCATCAGCAGGCCGCCGAAGAGGCAGGCCTGCCGCCAGCCCGGCACCTGGCTGGTCGTGCCGCGCAGGTGGCGCACCCGGACCGCGTAGAGCAGCGCCACGACTATGGCGGGCAGGAACTGCAGCGGGGCGAACGCCTCTGCGGCCAGGTGGGCCATGACCGGCTGGATCGGCACGCCCCAAGGTTACGGCCCGGCCTGCCGGCCGGGGAGCGTCAGCCGGCCGCGATCAGGACGACGCCCGTGAGCGCCAGCGTCGCCCCCACGGCCTGGAGCGGCCGCAGCCGCTCGCGCAGGATCACGAAGGCCAGGAAGACGGCCACCACCGGGTACAGCGAGGAGAGAACCGCGACGATGCTGAGCGCCCCGGTCCCCAGCGCCAGCCCGATGAACGCGGTCGCGGCAACGTCGAAGGTTCCCCCCACGGCGGCCAGGGAGCCGTCACGGGGCGATGGCCGCGACTTCCTCCCGGCGAGGACGACCACCAGCAGCACCGGCACGGCGACCGAACGCGTGAGCACCAGCGTCCACGGCACCGATTCCTCGTAGGGAACGCGGGCGAAGATGATGAAGCAGCCCATGCCGACCGCGGCGAGCAGCGATATGCCGACCACCCGGCGGCCGCCGGAGCGGTCCTCGTGGATCTCCTCCTCGGAGCTCTCGATCGAGGTGAGGATGATCCCGGTGACGGTCAGCCCCAGGCCGACGGCGACCAGCGTGGCCAGCGA
>CAIKSH010000007.1 GCA_903830015.1 uncultured Solirubrobacterales bacterium
GGGGCACCGTCGAAATCAAGTAGGCGCAGCCCGTCTCACGCAGGTCCGAAGGGCGCCCCGCGGGGCGCCCTTCGTCGTTGAGGGACCGTCCGGGGCCGATGGTCGAATGGGCGCGTGAAGCTGGTCGAGGAGATCAAGGCGCTTCGGGGGAGCCACCGATACATCGTCGTCTTCGTCCTCGTCCTGGCGATCATCATGGTCTCCATCGCGCTGCCGCCCGACGATGCCGGGCGTGGCGTGGTGATGGTCGCGCTCTCGGCGCTGACCCTCTTCGTGGCGGTCTATGTCTCGGGCACCAACGCGTGGACGCCGCGGATCGTCGCTGGCCTGGTGGTGTTCGCGGCCTTTGCCGCCGCGGTGACGTGGCTCGTCCCCGGGATCAAGGACGAGGTTGGAGTAGCCACTCGCCTGGTCGTCCTTTCCGTCGTCCTCGTCCTGCCCTTCGTCATCGGAGGAGGAGCGATGCGGGCGATGAAGGAGGACGGGGTGACCCTTGGGGTCGTGTTCGGGGCAATCGCGATCTACCTCCTGATCGCCATCGCCTTCGCCGTCACCTACGCGATCATCGGCGATGTCGAGTCGAAGCCATTCTTCGCGGGGGGCGGCACGACGGACTTCGATGCATTCCCCGAGTTCATGTACTTCTCCGTGATCACCCAGAGCACGGTTGGCTACGGGGACCTCGTTCCCGTGACCGGTCCCGGCCGGGCCTTCGCCAGTGCCCAGGCGCTCATGGGCCAGCTCTACCTGGTGAGCGTCGTGGCCGTCGTTGTCGGAAACTTCGGACGCGGGACCCAGCGCCAGCGCGACATGGAGCGCAAGCGGCTCAAGTCGATACAGGAAGAGGTCACGCAGCTCCAATCCGACGACGCGCCTTCGAAGACGGATGACAAGGATGAGGGGGAAGGCTGAATGTGGAGGGCGCCGCCGGCCGCCGGGTGACAGCCGTCCGACGGTCCGGTACCCTGCCGGGGTCGGTCGATAGTCGAAGCCATCCTTCGGTGGCCGCCCCGCCACATACGGGGCCGGTCCGGGTGGGGTCCGTGAGTGCCGATGCGCCCCGCAGGCGGGTAGGGATACTCCTGTGCTATCTTCGATGGCCGCGCCGCAGTCCGGGCGCGCCTCGTCGTCCCGTCCCTCGAGCACCGCAGGAGCCGCCGCTTGTCCCGCGCAGACGTTTCTCGCACGCGCCGCAGTTTTGCGCGCCTTTCACCCGTAGTTGACGTACCCAACCTCATCGATATCCAGAAGCGCTCGTTCGAGCAGCTCGTGGACCCCGTCTCCGGCGGGCTGCGCGAGACGATCGACGACATCTCGCCGATCGAGGATTACACCGGCAACCTCGCCATCCAGTTTGGCGAGATCGCCTTCGAGGCCCCCGTCGCCTCGATCGAGGAGTGCCGCGAGAAGGACCTCACCTACGCGCGCCCGCTCTCGGTAACCGTCGCCTTCATCAACCACGAGACCGGCGAGATCCGCGAGCAGCAGGTCTTCATGGGGGATTTCCCGTGGATGACCGACCGCGGCACCTTCATCATCAACGGCACCGAGCGCGTCGTGGTCACGCAGCTCGTCCGCTCGCCGGGCGCCTACGTGATGGAGCCCAAGGACCGCGACAAGCAGGTCTTCACCGCCAACCTCATGCCCTCCCGCGGCTCCTGGCTGGAGTTCGAGATCGACAAGAAGGGCAAGGTCTTCGTCCGGATCGACCGCAAGCGCAAGCTGCCGGTGACGGTGCTCCTGCGCGCCATGGGCTACACCGACGACGAGATCCTCGAGCTCTTCGACGACTCGCGCTACATCCGCAACACGATCGACGCCGATCCGCCGCACTCCGAGCCGCGCAGCGATGAGACCTTCAAGCAGATCCAGGCCCTGGCCAAGAAGCTCAAGGCCAAGGCGCCCAAGAACGACGCCGAGTTCGACCTGCCGGCCGTCGAAGCGATGCTCGAGTGGGTCTCCGACGACAAGCGCAAGTGGAAGGACGACCAGGAGCCTGACGTCACCGAGCTCACCAACCTCCTCACCGAGGAGGTCCAGCGATTCCAGATGAATCGCGAGGCCGGCCTGATCGAGCTCTTCAAGAAGCAGCGCCCGGGCGAGCCGCCGAGCGTCGACGCCGCCGAGGCGCTCCTCAACCAGATGTTCTTCGACCCCAAGCGCTACGACCTCACCCGCGTCGGCCGCTACAAGCTCAACGCGCGCCTGGGCCTCGACGTCGACCTCAACACGAGGACGCTCACCAACGAGGACATCATCGCCCTCATCCGCGAGCTCGTCTCGCTGCCCAAGCTGCTCGGGATCCCCGAGGATTCCGAGGTCGAGATCAAGGACTACGCCGCCGAGGCCCAGAGCCTTCCGCGCGAGCCGATCGCCGAGCACCTCGACGAGTACGAGCACTTCGGCAACCGCCGCCTGCGCACCGTCGGCGAGCTGATCCAGGACGCCTTCCGCGTCGGCCTCTACCGGATGGAGCGCGTCGTCCGCGAGCGGCTCACCACCGAGGACGAGGACACGATCACCCCGCAGACGATCGTCAACATCCGCCCGGTCGTCGCCGCGCTCAAGGAGTTCTTCGGCTCCTCGCAGCTGAGCCAGTTCATGGACCAGACCAACTCGCTGGCCGGCCTGACCCACCGGCGCCGCCTCTCGGCGCTCGGCGCCGGCGGCCTCACCCGCGAGCGCGCGCCGATCGAGGTCCGCGACGTCCACCCGACCCACTACGGGCGCATGTGCCCGATCGAGACGCCCGAGGGTCCGAACATCGGCCTCATCGGCTCGCTCTCGAGCTTCGCCGAGGTCTCGGACTTCGGCTTCATCACCACGCCCTACCGCGTGGTCAAGGACGGCAAGGTAACCAACGAGATCGTCCACCTGGACGCCACCCAGGAGGAGGACCTCCTGATCGCCCAGGCCAACCACCCGATCGACGAGAAGACCGGCAAGCTCAAGGGCCCCGAGGTCATCTGCCGCACCCACGCCGGCCAGTACGTGACCGTGCAGCCCAAGGACGTAGACCTCGTCGACGTCTCGCCCCAGCAGATCTGGTCGGTGGCCACGGCGATGATCCCGTTCCTCGAGCACGACGACGCCAACCGCGCGCTGATGGGCTCGAACATGCAGAGGCAGGCCGTGCCGCTGCTGCGGGCCGACGCCCCGCTCGTCGGCACCGCCATGGAGCACCGCGCCGCCATGGATACCGGCGACATCCTCATCGCCGAGAAGGACGGCGAGGTCACCTACGTCGACTCCCAGCGGATCGAGATCAAGGGACCCAAGGGCAAGAAGGACTACTTCCTCAACAAGTTCCACCGTTCCAACCAGGGCACCCTGATCCACCAGCGCCCGACGGTCAGCACCGGCGAGAAGGTCAAGGCCGGCCAGATGCTCACCGACGGCGCCTCGACCGACCACGGCGAGATGGCCCTCGGCAAGAACCTGCTCGTGGCCTTCATGAGCTGGGAGGGCTACAACTTCGAGGACGCGATCATCCTGAGCAGCCGCCTGGTCAAGGACGACGAGCTCACC
>CAIKSH010000008.1 GCA_903830015.1 uncultured Solirubrobacterales bacterium
CGAGATCCGCGGCCGCGACCTGGTCAGCGGGCTGCCCAAGACGGTGGTGCTGACCAGCGAGGAGATCCGGGCCGCACTCGAGGAGCCGATGGGGCAGATTATCGGTGCCATCAAGGAGACCCTGGACAGCACGCCCCCCGAGCTGGCGTCCGACATCATGGACCGCGGCATCATGCTGGCGGGAGGCGGCTCGCTGCTCCACGGGCTTGCCGACCGGCTGCGGGAGGAGACTCAGATGCCGGTCCACCTGGCCGAGTCCCCGCTGACGTGCGTGGCGGTCGGGTCGGGCCGCTCGCTCGAGGAATTTGAAGTGATCCACCGGACCAACAGGAATGCGAGGAAGCGGCGCCGCTGACGCGCGCCACCGCCCCATGGTCCATAGACCCCCTTACCCGAGATGTACGACCGCACAGTACGGCGACGGCGGATAACCCTCGGCCTGCTGGTGGCGGCGGCGCTGCTGCTCCTGACCCTCTACTTCGGTGAGGGCGAAGGCGGCGGGCTGCACTCCGTCCAGCGGGGAGCGCTCGAGGTGCTTGCGCCGGTCCAGGAGGGCGCCTCCCGGGTGCTCAAGCCGGCCCGTGACTTCGTCGGCTGGGCCGGCGACACGATCAGCGCGAAGGGGCGGCTCGAGGATCTCGAGGCCTCCAACGCCGAGCTGCGCCGCCAGGCGCTGGCCGGCAGCGAGGCCCGTCGCCAGAACGCGCAGTACGAGAAGCTCCTCGGCCTCGACCGGCGGCTTGGGCTGGCCGCCGGGGCGCCGGTGAGCGCCCGGGTGATCGCCCAGTCGCCGACGGCGTGGTTCTCGACGGTGACCGTTGACCAGGGGAGCTCCCGCGGCATCCGCGTCGGCTCGCCGGTCATCACCGGGGACGGGCTCGTCGGCCAGGTGACGACAGTCACCGCCAACGCCGCCGTGGTCACGCTGATCACCGACAGCGCCATCGCCGTCCCGTCGCGGGTGAGCGCCACCGGCGCCCCGGGTGTCGTCCAGCCGGGCGCCGGCGGCCCCGGCGACCTGCGGCTCAAGTACGTGGCCCGCCGCTTTCGAGTGGAGCCCGACGCCGCCGTTGTGACCTCGGGAACGATCTCGCAGTCCGACCGCCTGCAGTCCCGCTACCCGGCGGGGATTCCCGTCGGCTACGTGACGCGCGTCGAGGATCCGGGGACCGACAACCAGAAGGTCTTCCTGCGGCCCTACGCCGACCTTCAGCGGCTCGAGACCGTCCAGGTCCTGACGCGCCCGATCAACGGGAACCGCGCGCCATGAGCTCCCGCACCCGATCGCTGGCCTGGAGGCTCGTCCTCATCGGGGCCCTAACCGTGATCATCCAGATCGCCGCGGTCTCGCAGCTGACGATCTTCGGCGCCCGAGCCGACCTGACGCCGCTGGTCGTCGCCGCCGTCGCCCTGCTGTGCGGCTCGCTGGCCGCGGCGGGCTTTGGCTTCGGCATCGGGCTGTTCTCCAACCTGGCCCTGGTCCAGACGGTCGGGCTCTCGTCGCTGCTCCTGCTCGGCATCGGCTATGCGATCGGCCGCTTCCGGGAGCTGCGCGACCCCCAGGGAGCCCTGGTCCCGGTGATCGCCGGGGTGGTGGCCACCGCAGCCGACCGGATCGGCTTCTCCCTGATGGAGTTCCTGCTCGGGCGCCCGGTGCCGCTCGGCTGGTCGCTGGTGCTCGAGGTCCTCGGCACGGTGGCCATCAACGCGCTCCTGGCCCTGCCGGTCTACGCCCTGATCCGGGCCCTGCTGCTGCCCGTCCTGCCCGAAGACCCGCGCCGGCGTCGGCGCCGCGCCTACACGACCGGCGGGCTCTCGCCCCTCTCGCGCTCATGATGGAAGCCGGCGACAGCTCTCTCCTGCGCCCGTCCGGCGGGCCGCCCGTCGCTCCCCAGATGGCGCGGCGCGTCGCCATCCTGGGCGCGATCGCCCTCGCGCTCTTCGCCGTCATCTTCCTGCGCCTCTGGTTCCTGCAGGTCCTGACCGGCGACCAGTCCCGGCGCGAGGCCCTGGACAACCGCGTCCGGTCTCTGCCCCTCGCCGCGCCCCGTGGCTCGATCCTCGACCGCAACGGGACGCCGATCGTCGAGAACCGCGTCGCCACCGTCCTGACCCTCGATCCCAAGCAGCTGCCGGCAAAGACCCGCGCCGATGCCAACGCCTGGGGCCAGGAGATGACTGCGTGGCTTAAGGAGCCCCGGCGCACCCGCGGTACGGCCCCGCCGGTGCCGCCCCCGGCCACGCCCCAGGTGGCCCAGAGGTACCGGCGCCTGGCCGGAGTCCTCGGAATCAGCGCCGCGGCGGTCAACGAGCGGGTGGTTCGCCAGCTGGCCCAGCTTCCCTACGCCAACGTCGCCGTGAAGGTCGACGTCCCGTCCTCGGTGCGCAACTACCTGCTCGAGCGCCAGGGTGAGTTCCCCGGCGTCAGCGTCGACCAGGCCTACATCCGCCGTTATCCGGGCGGCGTCGGCGCCGCCCAGGTCGTCGGTGCGGTGGGGGAGATCTCCCCCGACCAGGTGGGCTCCGACGAGTTCCGCGGAGTGCTGTCCGGGGGGACCGTCGGCCAGGAGGGGATGGAGCGCTCCTACGACCGCTACCTGCGCGGCACCGACGGCACCCGGAGCGTCACCGTCGACGCCAACGGGCGCCTCAAGGGACAGCGGGTATCCCGGGAGCCGCGGCCGGGCAACTCCCTGCGCACGACGATCGACGCCGGGCTGCAGAAGCAGGGCGAGGCGGCGCTGGCCTCGGCCATATCGGGCGCCGGGACGGCGGGGGCATTCGTAGCCCTCGACCCGCGCGACGGGAAGATCCTGGCGATCGGGTCGGCGCCGACCTTCGACCCGGCCGAACGCGCGCGGCCGATAGCCACGCAGGCCGAGTACGAGCGCCGTTTCGGGGAGGCGGCCGGGGCCCCGCTCTTCAACCGGGCGATCGGGGGCAGCTACCCCACCGGATCGATCTTCAAGCCGATAACCGCGCTGGCCGCCCTCGAGGCCGGGCTAATCACCCCTGATACTCCCATCAACGACCCCGGCTTCCTCAAGGTGGGCGAGCAGACCTTCACCAACGCCGGCCGGCAGGCCAACGGCACCGTCTCGCTGCGCCGGGCCCTCCAGGTCTCCTCCGACGTCTTCTTCTATTCGCTCGGCCGCGACGCCAACCCCCTCGAGGGCCAGGTGATCCAGACCTGGGCCCGGCGGCTTGGGCTCGACCGCCCGACCGGCATCGACCTTCCCGGCGAGGCCCCCGGGACGATCCCCGACCGCGCCTGGCGGGCGACGCAGAACCGGCGCGAGATCGCCTGGGAGAAGCGAACCGGCAAGCGCTGCCCGCCGGACTGCCTCTACTCCGACAAGCGTCCCTGGTCGGTCGGGGACAACATCCAGCTGTCGGTTGGCCAGGGCGACGTGCAGGCCTCGCCGCTCCAGATGGCGGTCGCCTACTCGGCCCTCGCCAACGGTGGCGCGGTGGTCAAGCCGCACCTGGGAGCCGCGGTGGAGAGCGTCACAGGCCGCCAGATCGAGGCGATCAAGGCCCCGCCGTCCCGGAAGGTCAAGATCGACCCGACGGCGCGCCAGGCCATCCTCGACGGCCTGCACCTCTCCACCGTCGAAGACGGAACCTCGGCCGACGTCTTCAGGGACTGGGACCAGGACCGCTTCAAGCTCTACGGCAAGACGGGAACGGCCGAGCGCCCGCCAAGGCCCGACCAGTCCTGGTACGCCGCCTTCGTCAATGACCCGGCGAGGCCGATCGTCATAGTGGCGACGGTCGAGGACGGCGGTTTCGGGGCCGAGAGCGCCGCGCCGGTGGCCTGCTCGATGCTGTCCCGGTGGTACCGGCAGTCGGCCTCCTGTTCCCCCGGTGGATCGAGGACCCGGTGAGTACGCCGGTCATAAGCCCCGGGGCGGGCGCGGGAGCTCCGCGCCGAGAGCGTCCGGCGAGCCGGATCGGCTCGCTGGCCATGCCGTTTGACCCGCTGATCGTCGTGGCCGTAGTCGGGCTCGCCGTGATCTCCCTGGTCGCCATCGCCGGCGCCACCTCGGACGACATTCCCGGCGCGCCCGATTACTTCTTCACCCGTCAGCTCGTCTACTTCCTGGTCGGCGCACTGGTGGCGCTGGTCTTCTGGCGGATCGACTACTCGCGGCTGCGCGAGATAAAGGTGCTCTGCTACGGCCTCCTCATCGCCTCGATCCTCCTGGTCACCGCCTTCGGCTCGGTGGCCCGCGGCTCACGCCGCGCCATCGACCTTCCCTTCTTCTCCTTCCAGGCCTCCGAGCTTGGAAAGGTCCTGCTGATCGTCTCGCTGTCGGCCTTCGCGGTCGAAATGACGCGGCGGTCGGCGGACCGTCGGGTTACGGCAAGGCTGCTGCTGCTCGGGCTCGCCCCGGCGGCGCTGGTCATGCTCCAGCCCGACCTCGGCTCGGCCCTGGTCTACGTCGCCATCACGCTGACGATCCTCCTGATCGTCGGGGTGCCGTGGCAGCACTTCGCCGCATTCGGGGCGCTCACCGCAGTTGCGGTCGCGCTCTCGCTGCTCGTGCTGCCCGCGGTCGGCGTGAACGTCCTGCACGACTACCAGAAGGAACGGCTCACGTCGTTCCTGCACCCGTCCGATGTCACCGGCACGGAGGGTTACCAGCAGAACCAGTCGCGAATCGCCATCGGGTCCGGGGAGAAGACCGGCCGGGGCGAGCAGGCGACCCAGACGAGGTACGACTTCCTGCCCGAACACCACACCGACTTCATCTTCGCCGTCGTCGGCGAGCGGTGGGGGTTCGCGGGAGCCGCACTCGTCCTGTCGCTCTACGCGCTGCTCATATGGAGGGGCCTGCGAATACTTACGCTGGCCAAGAACCTGTACGGGGCCCTGGTGGCCGGGGGCATCGTCGCGATGTTCCTCTTCCAGGTCTTCGTCAACACCGGGATGACGGTCGGCATCATGCCGATCACCGGCATTCCCCTCCCCCTGATGAGCTACGGCGGCTCGTCGCTGATTGCGTCGATGATCGCCGTGGGGCTGCTGCAGTCCATCTATGCCCAGGGCCGCAAGGCGGCCTCCGGCAAGGGACGGGTGCTCACAATCCAATGAAAAGAGCACAATCGTGAAGAAACAGGTACTGGTCAGTGTCGATCCCTGGGAGACCCGGGTGGCGCTGCTCGAACAGGCCGGGACCCCGGGCAAACGGGGTTCACGGCAGTCAACTCCCGCGGCCAACCCGGCCGAGGGTTACCGCGTGGCCGAGATGTACATCGAGCGCCGCGGCAACCGGTCGATCGTGGGAAACATCTACAAGGCGCGGGTCGACAATGTCGTCGACGGCCTCGAGGCGGCCTTCGTCGACATCGGCCTGGAGAAGAACGCCTTCCTCCACATCGACGAAATCGTCCTTCCCGGCGTGGAGATCCCGCGCCGGGGCCGGGGCGAGGGCGGCGGAAAGCGGATCAGCTCGCTGCTCAAGCCCGGCCAGGAGATCATCGTCCAGGTGGTCAAGGACCCGCTCAAGACCAAGGGCGCCCGCTGCACCATGGACCTGGCGATCGCCGGCCGCTATCTCGTCTACACGCCGACCGGCGAGGGGGTGGGAATCTCCAAGCGCCTCGAGGACAAGGAGCGCGACCGGCTTCGGCGCGCGGCCAAGTCGCTCGACCTCGACGGGGGCGGCGTGATCGTCAGGACCGCGGCCCACGGGGCCAAGAAGGAAGATCTCAGCCGGGAGCTTCCCTACCTCTTCAAGCTCCACGAGGTGCTGCAGGCCCGGGCGGCGGAGCAGAGCGCACCGTCGCTGGTCTTCCAGGAGGCCGACCTCTCGATCCGGGTCGTGCGCGACATCTTCAGCGCCGATTTCGAGCGGGCGATCGTTGACGACGAGAAGCAGCTCCAGCGGCTGCAGTCGTTCTTCGCCCGGACCTCGCCGGAGCTGGTCGACAGCGTCGAGCTCTGGCAGGAGTCGACGCCGCTGTTCGAGCAGTCCGGCGTCGAGGAGGTGATCGAGGGAATGACCTCGCGCCGCGTCGACCTGCCCAGCGGCGGCTACCTGATGATCGACTATGGCGAGGCGCTCACCGTCTTCGACGTCAACTCCGGCTCGTTCGTCGGCCGTGGCCGGCAGGCCCGCCTGGAGGACACGATCACCAAGACCAACCTCGAGGCGGCCGACGAGGTCGTTCGCCAGCTGAGGCTGCGCGACATTGGCGGAATCATCGTCATCGACTTCATCGACATGGCCAAGGCCCGCAACCGGGACGCGGTGATGAAGACACTGCGCAAGGCGCTCGACGAGGACCGCACCAAGACCTTCACCGCCGAGATCTCCAAGCTCGGGCTGGTGGAGATGACCCGCCAGAACGTGACCGAAGGCGTGCGCGAGATCGTCTCGCGCACCTGCCCCACCTGCGACGGCGACGCGGTCATCCTCAGCGAGGAGACGATCGCCATCGAATTCGATCGCCGGCTTCGCGAGCTGGCCGCGCGCTCGCCGCGTTCGACCGAGGCCTTCCTGGTCCAGATGAACCCACTGGTGAGCGTCGAGTTCACCGGCGGCGGCGCGCTGATGCTCAGGGAGCTCGAAGAGGCGACCGGGAAGGTCTTCCACTTCGAGGGCTCGGAGGCCCTGGCCCACGATCACTTCGAAGTGGTGATGGAAGGTTCGGCCGACGAGGTGGCCGAACGGGCCATCCCGTTCAGCGAAGGCGAGGAGGTGCTCGTGACCATCGTCGAGCCGCACATGTACAACGCCGACGACGCGGTGGCCAAGATCGACGGCTACGTCGTCTCGGTGGCCGGCGGCGGCGCCCACATCGGGGAGAAGCAGATGGTTCACATCGAAGAGGCGGGCCGCAACTCGGCCCGGGCTACGATGCTCGGCGCTCCGGGAGCGGGCGATGGCCTAGAATCGGAGTCCCGCGGCTCCGGCCGGTCCCGGTCGAGGCGGCGGGCGGCGGCGCCTGCTGCCGCAGGATCGGATTCCAAGGATTAAGCGAGAGAGATGTACGCGATCGTCAAGACAGGTGGCAAGCAGTACCGCGTCGAGGAGGGCCAGAGCCTCGTGGTCGAGCGCCTGCCCGACGACGAGGGCGCGACCGTCACCCTCGAGCCGGTCATGTACCGGTCCGACGAGATCGTCGTCGACCCGGCCGGGCTGGGGAAGGTGAAGGTCCAGGCCAAGGTCCTCGAGCATCTCCGCGGCGAGAAGATCCGCGTCTTCAAGTTCAAGCCCAAGCGCGGCTACAAGCGCACGCAGGGCCACCGCCAGGAGCTCACCCGGATCGAGGTCACCGGGATCTCCATGGGCGCTGCGGCCAAGAAGGCCCCGGCGGCCGCGGCCAAGAAGCCGGCGGCCGGGAAGGACGACGAGTAATGGCACACAAGAAGGGCGGAGGCTCCTCGCGCAACGGGCGCGACTCGGAATCCAAGCGCC
>CAIKSH010000009.1 GCA_903830015.1 uncultured Solirubrobacterales bacterium
AGCGACGCTTCGCTGGCTTCGCTCACCTTCGACCTCTCTCCGCCCGACGGCTCCCGCGGGGTTCTGGTGGGCTTCGTCGGGGGCGACGATGCCCGCACCTACGCGGCGATGGGCGAGGCGGAGCGCCGAGCCAACGTCCTGGCCGGCTTCGAGCGCCTCTACGGCCCCCGCGCCGCCGAGCCGGCCGGGTGGGCCGAGCGCCAGTGGGCCGCTCAGGAGTGGAGCGGCGGAGGCCCGGTAGCGATCGCACCGCCGGGCGCCCTGACCGCTGCCGGCGACGCCCTGCGCAAGCCGTGCGGCCCGCTGCACTGGGCGGGGACGGAGAGCTCGCCCACGTGGGGCGGCTTCATCGACGGCGCGATCCGTTCCGGGGAGCGGGCCGCCGCCGAAGTCGCCGGCGCGCCCTAGGCGGGCGCCGACTCGCCGGCGGGCGGGGCGCTGTCGGGCGCCTCGTCGGGATTGTCGAACTTGTCCTCGGCCACCGGCGCTTCGACCTTGCCGCGCGGCACGAAGATGAGCGAGAAGACGAAGACCACGGCCATGATGCCGGCCATGATGTAGAAGACGGTTTGGGTCGACTGGGCGTAGGCGTCCTGAATCGCCCGGAAGACCTCGGCTCCCCCCGAGCCGCCAGTACGGGCCGAGGAGCCCCCGCCGGCGACCTGCCCGGCGATCGCGTCGGCCTGCTCCTTGCCGATGCCGATCTTCCCGAGCGTCTCCTCGAGGTTGATCCGGTTCTGGGTGATCAGGATCGTGCCCATGATCGCCAGCCCCACGCTGGCGCCGTAGTTGCGGATGGTCTGGGTGATCCCGGTCGCTTCGCCGTAGGTGGAGGCTGGGGCGCGGTTGATGGCGTCGGTGTTGGCTGGCCCGAGCACGAACCCGATTCCGGCGCCGGCCATGACGATGTAGGGCCACTGGTCGCTGATGTTGAGGTCGGTCATCGACCTGGCCCACAGGTAGAAGCCGACGGCGGCCAGGATCGAGCCGGTGACGATCGCCGGGCGGGCTCCCTGCTGGTCGAGGATGCGGCCGCCGAACTGCGAGGCAACGGCGAAGCCGCCGAAGAAGATCAGCAGGTAGAGCCCGGCGTTGGCCG
The DNA here is from genome assembly GCA_903830015.1 of uncultured Solirubrobacterales bacterium. Lineage (GTDB taxonomy): Bacteria > Actinomycetota > Thermoleophilia > Solirubrobacterales > Solirubrobacteraceae > F1-60-MAGs163. Next base: position 1,100 of record CAIKSH010000009.1, read on the forward strand.
CGCTCTGCTCGAGCGAGAGCTGGGCGTAGGTGCTCGAGAAGAAGAAGAGCGGGATGAAGACCGCCGAGAGCAGCAGCAGCACCACGTTGTCGGCGGCGAACGAGCGGTCGGTGAAGATCCTCACGCGGATGAGGGGATCGGCCGTGCGCAGCTCGTGGACGAAGAAGGCCACCAGGAGGAGCGTCCCGACCACGATCGCGCCGATTGTCTGCCAGCTGCCCCAGCCCCAGTCGCTGGCCTGCTGGAGGCCGAGCACCGAGAGCGCCATGCCGCCGGTGACCAGGACGGCGCCCTGGTAGTCGATCGGCTGCGGGTTGCGCTCGTCGTCGGGGTTGGCGACGCGGATCAGGACCAGGGCGATGATGGCGATCGGGATGTTCACCCAGAAGATCGCGCGCCAGTCGACCTCGGTGAGGTAGCCGCCGGCGATTGGCCCGATCGAGGTCAGGCCGCCGGTGATGGCGAAGAAGATGGCGAGCGCCTTGCCGCGCTTGTCGATCGGGTAGGCGGAGATGATCAGGGCGAGCGCGGCCGGCAGCATCAGCGCGGCGCCGACGCCCTGGACGGCCCGGAAGACGATGATCCAGGTCTCATCGAAGGAGCCGGCCGGGGTCAGGCCGCAGAGGGCCGAGGCGGTGGCGAACATGACCACGCCGAGGACGACCATCCGCACCTTCCCCAGCGTGTCGCCCAGGCGCCCGCCGAGGGCGAAGGTGGCCGAGAGGGCGAGCAGGTAGGCGTTGATCATCCACTGGATCCCCGTTTCGCTCAGCTTGAGGTCCTGCTGGATGTCGGGAATGGCGATCGAGACGATCGTCATGTCGATGAAGGTCATCCCGACGGCGAAGACCATCGCCGCGAGGACCCAGTTCGCGCTCTTGCTCCTTCCGCTCATGGCGCGGAAGCTACTTCACGGCGCAGGCAGAAGGCGAACGGTTCTTCTTGAGGAATCCTTCGAGCGCCTTGGGCCTCGAGGTCATGATCCCGTCCACGCATCGCTGCACCAGCTTGGTCCAGCCCTCGGGCCCGTCCACGTCCGGGCCGTCGAACCAGCTGTGCCAGGCCAGGCCGTCGGCGTGGGTCTTGGCTACCCAGGCCGGGTTGAGCACGTCGATCCTCGCGCCGTTGAACAGGTAGGTCATCGGCACCTGAACGGCCACGACTCCTTCACCGAGGGACTTGTTCTCGAGGAAGTAGCCGATCAGCGGGGAGCTGCCGGGGGCCAGCGGCACCTGGGGGGCGACCTCGTGGAAGCGGTCCACGGCAGCCTGCCGGAAGGAGACGACGATCAGGTCCTTGCGCTTGTTGTTCTTGAGCAGGTTGCCCAGGACCCCGGCGTTGTAGACGTACTCGGCCTCCTTCTCCTCCTTGGTGCGCCCCTTGATCTCGATGTTGATCGGGGTCTTCGGGAAGGCCCTGAGCACCTCCTCGAGAGTCGGGACGCGGAAGTCGGACGCCTTGTAACCCTTGGGCGGCTTCCTCTTGCCGGTGGCGATCCCGCGGTAGAGGTAGGCCGAAGCGGCCTTGTTGCGGTCGTAGTTGGGCGCGCTCTTCGAGAACCAGTAGGCGCCGTCGAGCTTCCGGATCTGCGCCAGGGTCAGCTCGCTGACCAGGCCGGTGGAGTTGGTCTTGGAGTCGACCGTGGTGTCGTGCATCACGATCACCTTGTTGTCCTTCGTGACGCCGATATCCAGCTCGAGCATCTCGGCCCCGGCCCGGAGCGCCTCCCGGAAGGCGAACATCGTGTTGGAGGGAAACTCGTCCTCGCCTCCCTGGTGGGCGATGTTGAGGGGCGGCGTCTGGCGCCACGGCGGGATCTTCGTCTTGGCCAGCGCCGGCGAGGCCAGGGCGCCGAAGGCCATGGCGGCCAGGAGTGCGGAAACCACGGAACGCTTGAGCATCGGCGCATCGTAATGGCTGGACCCGCTGCGCGCGCCATCCGCCCGCCCCGGAAGGCTTCGGGCCGTGACCGTCCTGATCGTCTGCGCCGCCTCGACCTGGTTCATGGCCGGGCTGGGCTGGCTGGTTCAGGTGGTCCAGTACCCGCTATTCGCGTCGGTCGGGGCGGAGAGCTTCCCCGAATACCACCGGCGGCACTCCAGCCGGATCACCCCGGTGGTCTTTCCCGCCATGGCCATCGAGCTGGTCAGCTCAGGGCTGCTGCTCTTCAGCCGGCCGGCCGGCACTTCGCTGGCCCTGGTGGCGCTCGGGTTCGCCCTGGCCCTCTCCACCTGGCTGGCCACCGCGCTGCTCGCGGTGCCCCGGCACGCCGAACTGGGCGCCGGCTTCGACGCCGTAGCCCACAAGAGGCTGGTCCGCTCGTCGTGGGTGCGCACGCTGGCGTGGAGCGCCCACGGCGTGGTTGTCGCCGTTCTGCTCGCCCAGGCGGCCTGAACCGCGGCGCGATCCCCGCCGGGCAACTAGAATTCAGGAGGTGAGCACTCCGACTCCCGATCCTGCCGGGCAGCCCGAGCAGCCGCCCGTGGCCCAGGAGCCGCCGCCGGCCGGTGAGCCGGTGGCCGTGGCCACCACGGCGCCGGTCGCCTCCGACGAGGACGCGCGCAACCTCGGCGTGCTCACCTGGCTGCTCGGCCTCTTCTTCTCGATCATCGGCCCGCTGATCATCTGGCTGATCAAGCGCGACGAGTCACCCTTCGTGGACCAGACCGGCAAGACCGTCCTCAACTTCAACATCTCCTACACGATCTGGATCATCGTCACGGCCATCCTCTCGGTCATCCTCATCGGCATCCCGTTCCTCATCGCCGCCGGGGTCCTGTACCTCGTCTTCTCGATCGTCGGTGCGGTCAAGGCCAACCAGGGCGAGCTGTTCAGCCCCTGGCTGACGATCAGGTTCCTCAAGTGAGCCTGCGCCGCGTCACCTGCCTGCTGGCGCCCGCGCTGGTCGTCGGGGCGCTGCTGCTGGTCTCCTCGGCCTCGGCCCAGTCGCCGGCCTCCACGACCTGGCTCTGCAAGCCCGGCCAGGCCAACGACCCGTGCCTCGCCCCCCTGGCCTCGTCGACGATCAAGCCCGACGGCGGCCTTCTCCTCCCGACCTCCGGCTCGTGGACGACCAGCTCCGCAGCCAGGAAGACCCCGCCGGTGGACTGCTTCTACGTCTACCCGACGGTCAGCCAGCAGCCGACCGGCAACTCCAACCTCGAAGTGACCTCGGCGGAGACCGGCGTCGCGCGCGCCCAGGCCTCGCGTTTCCAGAAGAAGTGCCGGATCTTCGCCCCGATGTACCGGCAGGCGACGCTCGCCGGGATCTTCAACCGGGCCACCACCCCGGTCGACCGGGAGCTCGGCTACTCCGACGTAAAGGCGGCCTGGAACGAGTACCTCTCCCGTTACAACAAGGGGCGGGGCGTGATCTTCATCGGCCACTCCCAGGGGACCGGCGTGCTGACCCGGCTCATCTCCGAGGAGGTGGACACCAGCCCCAAGAACCGCCGCCGGCTCGTCTCGGCGCTGCTGATCGGGGGCGGGGTGCTCGTGCCGCCCGGCAAGGACGTCGGCGGGAGCTTCAAGAAGATCCCCGCCTGCCGGAGCAACACGCAGTTCGGCTGCGTGGTCGCCTACAACACCTTCCCTTCCCAGCCTCCGGCCGACGCGCGGTTCGGGCGCACCGTCCAGCCCGACCGCGAGGTCCTCTGCGTCAACCCGGCGGCCCTGAAGCGGGGGCGATCGGGGCTGGCCCAGACCTACGTGCTTACGGCGCAGCTCAGCCTGGGAAATCCGATAGCCCCGACGCCGTGGGTCCACATGGACGGTGAGTACACGACCCGCTGCCAGACCGGCGACGGCGCGAGCTGGCTCAACGCCGCCCACAATGGCGGCGCCGCCGACAAGCGCCCCCAGTTCGGTGAACCGCTCGGGCCGACCTGGGGCTTCCACATCGTGGACATCAACATCGTCCTCGGGAACCTCGTCGAGCTCGCCGGCCGCCAGTCGGCCGCCTGGCGCGGCTAGGCCCGGCCCGCAGACGCTCGCGCGCCGGGCGCCGGCATGGCAGGATGGCGCCGTGGAGGCAGCCCGGCCGCGCCGCCCGCCGATTACCGAGGAGATCCGGCACGTCCACCGGCCGCTCTCCTACGGCTCGGAGGACCTATCGCGCCGGCTGCTCGACGACCCTTTCACGGCGCTGATCCCGTGGATCATCTTCTCCTTCACGGTCAGCGACTTCGACACCGCCGCCCTCTACGCGTTCCTTTCGGCGGCCGTGCTGGTCTCGGTCTCCGCGGCGCGCGGGATCGAGCCCCGCTCGCTCGAGCTCGTCGACTTCATCCTCTTCGGCAGCCTCTTCCTGATCGGGCTGGCCGGCATTCCCAGCATCAACGACTGGCTCGACAACCACGCCGACGAGGTCTCGAACCTCGCCGTCACCGTCATCGCCTTCGGGAGCCTGATGGTGGGGCGCCCGTTCACCCAGCCATACACGAAGGCCCGGCTTGGCGATGCTCCCCAGAGCCTGCTCGACCGCGTCGACCGGCTCGACACGACGATCTGGGGGCTGGGCTTCCTGGCCGCCTTCCTGCTCGGCGGCTACGGCGAGTTCATCCTGGGTGAGCCGGACAACCCGTGGACGGCGTGGATCCTCCAGCTCGCCCCGCTGGTGATCGCCTTCCAGGTCACCCGCTGGCTGGACTGGCGCGCGTGGGCCAACGAGCCGGGCGAGGAGTCGCAGGCGCCCAACGGCTTCGAGCTGGCCCGTGACCTCTTCTTCTGGCTCATCCCGACCGGCCTGTTCGCCTGGATCCTCGACGCCGAGCCTCCCTGGCTGCCCCCGGCGCTCTTCAGCATGGGCATTGCCGGATTCTCCATCTGCTGGGTCCTCGTCCTGCGCTCCGACGAGGGCGAGCCGCTCTGGCACGAAGGGCTCGAGCTGGTCAAGGCCAAGCAGAAACCGCGTTCGACGCAGTAGCCTGCGCAAATGGCCGACGAGCAGCTGATCCGGGCAACCTGGCAGGGCGCGACGATCGCCGAGTCAGGCGACACGGTGGTGGTGGAGGGCAACCACTACTTCCCGGTCGCCTCGGTCAACGGCGAGTACCTGTGCGAATCGGCCACCACCTCGGTATGCCCGTGGAAGGGAACCGCCTCGTACTACACGCTCGAGGTCGGCGACTTTGTTAACGAGGACGCCGCCTGGTTCTACCCCGACCCCAAGCCGGAGGCCGAAGAGATCCGTGACCGGGTCGCCTTCTGGAAGGGCGTCGAGGTCGGCCCCGCCTGACCGGCGCTGGCCGTGGCCGTTCCGGGAAGCGTCACCGACGGGGAGCGGGCC
>CAIKSH010000010.1 GCA_903830015.1 uncultured Solirubrobacterales bacterium
AGCTCGCCGCCGAGCTCGGCCTCGCCGAGGAGCAGCTGGGCGGCGTGATCGGCGCCGGCATCCAGGAGGACGTCTCCGAGCTCGAGCAGATCGGCGCCGGCGGCGACGATGGCTTCGCCGAGGAGGCGATCGTCATCGACGAAGAGCCTCCGCCGGCCGAGTAGCTCAGTCCCGCAGCTGCGCGGCCCACGCGCGCAGCTCGCGTACGTGGCGATCGACCAGGCCCTCGGCCGGGTCGGTGGTCACGAGCAGGGTCGGCCCGGGCCGCTCCCGCGCCCACTCGTGGCAGGCCTCGTTGAGGGCGTCGTCCAGCCAGGCCAGCGGACGGTCGGGCCCGGCGTGGCCGTCGATCGCCGCCAGCTTCCAGTGGGCGTGGCCCCGGCCCGGATTGCGGTCGAAGCTCAGGTAGGGAGGAGGCGGTTCCAGCCCGAGCAGCGGGGCCAGGTTCTCGCTGGCCTTCTCCTCCCAGCCGGTGCACCAGACCAGGTCGAAGTCGGAGGCCAGGGCAGGGAGGTGCTCGGCGGCCCGGGCCGAGCAGAGATGGGGGAGGCCCTCAACGTTCATCCACCAGCCCTCCGGCGGGTCGTCGGTATCGAAACCGAACAGGGAGATGACGCCGTCGACGTCGACGAGCAGGATCGGCTGCTCGCCCGTCGGGGCCTGGTGGGAGGCGCTCACCGGGCCGATTATCACCGGCCCGGGGCTCCGGAGGCCCCAGGCGCCCGGTAAACCGGGGTCTGGGGGCCCGAGGGCGCCTGGCGGCGCAATCCCAGACGCCCGGATCTGAGGCCGGCCCGTGTAGTCTGGAGGCGTGGCAACCACCTCCAGCGAAGTAACCAGCGCCGAGCTCCAGGAGCAGGCCCGCAGGCACCTCTGGCTGCACTTCAGCCGCATGGGGCCCTACGAGCACGGCACCGAGATCCCGATGATCACCCGCGGCGAGGGCTGCTACGTCTGGGACGACCACGGCAACCGCTACCTCGACGCCCTCAGCGCGCTGTTCTGCGTGAACATCGGCCACGGCCGCGCCGACATCGCCCAGGCCGGGGCCGACCAGGCGGCCGAGCTGGGCTTCTTCACCACCTGGTCCTACGCCCATCCCCGCGCCGTCGAGCTCGCCACCAAGATCGCCTCGCTGGCTCCCGGCGACCTCAACCGCGTCTTCTTCACCAGCGGCGGCGGCGAGTCGGTCGAGACCGCCCTCAAGGTCGCCCGCCAGTACTACAAGCTCACCGGCCACCCGAACAAGACCAAGATCATCGCCCGCGAGGTCGCCTACCACGGCACCACGCTCGGAGCCCTCACCGCCACCGGCGTGACCGGCCTGCGCCAGCCCTTCGAGCCGTTCACCCCCGGCGGCTGCCACGTTCCCAACACCAACCTCTACCGGCTGCCCCCCGGCTACGGGGAGGAGAACCTCGCCGAGGCGATCGCCGAGCGGATCGAGTTCGAAGGGCCCGAGACGGTCGCCGCCGTCATCCTCGAGCCGGTCCAGAACGCCGGCGGCTGCTTCCCTCCCCCCGAGGGCTACTTCCAGCGGGTCCGCGAGATCTGTGACGAATACAACGTCCTGATGATCTCCGACGAGGTGATCTGCTCCTGGGGGCGCCTGGGCGAGTGGTTCGGCGCCCAGCGGTTCGGCTACCAGCCCGACATCATCACCACCGCCAAGGGCATCACCTCCGCCTACGCCCCGATGGGCGCGATGATCGCCTCCGACCGCGTGATCGAGCCCTTCCTCGACGGCAACAACTCCTTCATCCACGGCTTCACCTTCGGCGGCCACCCGATGGCCGCGGCCGTCTCGCTGGCCAACATCCAGGCCATGGAGGACGAGGAGGTCATCGAGAACGTGCGGGAGCACGAGGGCGAGTTCCGCGCCATGCTCGAGTCGCTCCGCGACATCCCCATCGTCGGCGACGTGCGCGGCGTGGGCTACTTCCACGCCATCGAGCTGGTCAAGGACCGCGAGACCCGCGAGACCTTCAACTCCGAGGAGTCCGAGCACCTCCTGCGCGGCTTCCTCTCCGGCGAGCTCTACCGGCGCGGCCTCATCTGCCGTACCGACGACCGCGGAGACCCCGTCCTGCAGTTCGCCCCGCCGCTCATTGCCGGTCCCGAGCAGTTCGCCGAGATGGAGGCCGTCCTGCGGCCGGTCCTCGAAGAGGCCTCCACCATGATCAAGGCGATGTAGCCATGGACGGAGCGGGCCAGTGAAGACCGGAGTCCCCAGCGAGATCAAGGCCGACGAGTACCGCGTGGCCATGACCCCCTCCGGGGTCCGCGAGCTCACCCAGCACGGCCACGAGGTCGTCGTCCAGGCCGGTGCCGGCGAAGGCTCGGCGATCAGCGACGCCGAGTACGAAGCCCAGGGCGCCACGATCCTCCCCGACGCCGACGCCGTCTTCGCCGAGGCCGACCTCATCGTCAAGGTCAAGGAGCCCCAGCCCGAAGAGGTCGCCCGCCTGCGCCCCGGCCAGGTCCTCTTCACCTACCTCCACCTCGCGCCCGACCCCGAGCTGACCGTCGGCCTCATGGACTCCGGAGCCACCTGCATCGCCTACGAGACCGTCGAAGACCCGATGGGCCGGCTGCCGCTGCTCGCCCCGATGAGCGAGATCGCCGGCAAGATCGCCACCCAGGCCGGCGCCTTCATGCTCGAAAAGCCGCTCGGCGGCCGCGGCCTGCTCCTTGGGGGAGTCCCCGGCGTGGCCGCCGGCAAGGTCATGGTCATCGGCGGCGGGGTCGTCGGGGCCAACGCCGCCCTGATCGGCCTCGGCATGGGCGCCGAGGTCTACATCTACGACCGCAACATCGACCGCCTGCGCGAGCTCGAGCACGAGATGAACTGGCAGGCCTCCACCTGCTTTGCCTCCACCCTCGAGATCGAGCAGCGCCTCCCCGAAGTCGACCTCGTCGTCGGCGCCGTACTCGTCAAGGGGGCCCAGGCGCCGCGCGTGATCAGCCGCGACCAGCTCTCGCTCATGAAGCCCGGGGCCGTCCTCGTCGACGTCTCCATCGACCAGGGCGGCTGCTTCGAGACCTCCCATCCCACCACCCACAGCGACCCCACCTACGAGGTCGAGGGCGTCACCCACTACTGCGTGGCCAACATGCCCGGCGCCGTCCCGATCACCAGCACCTGGGCGCTCACCAACGCCACCATGCCCTACGTCCTGCGGCTCGCCGACCTCGGCGTAGCCGGCGCCCTCGCCGCCGACGCCGGCTTCATGAAGGGTCTCAACATCGCCGCCGGCCACGTCACCTACGAGCACGTCGCCGAGGACCAGGGCGTCGCCCACATCGCGCCCGAAGAGGCCCTCGAACTCGTCGCCGCCGCGGCCTGAACGGCCCGCCGCTGCTACCCTGCGCCGCTGATGCCAACCACCAGCCAGCTCATCCGCAAAGGCCGCAAGCCCAAGCCCAAGAAGCTTGCCACCCCCGGCCTCAAGTCCGGAAAGGGCCGCAAGAAGAAGACCGCCGCCCCCCAGCGCCGTGGCGTCTGCACCCGCGTCTACACCACCACCCCCAAGAAGCCCAACTCCGCCCTTCGCAAGGTGGCCCGCGTCCGCATCACCGGCGGCGCCGAAGTCACCGCCTACATCCCCGGCGAGGGCCACAACCTCCAGGAACACTCCGTCGTCCTCGTCCGCGGCGGCCGCGTCAAGGACCTCCCCGGAGTCCGCTACAAGGTCGTGCGCGGCACCCTCGACGCCTCCGGCGTAAGCGACCGCAAGCAGTCCCGCAGCCAGTACGGCGTGAAGAAGAGCTGACCGCCTGATGCGCCGCAACGCCGCCCAGATCCGGCCCGTCGAGCCGGACCCCGTCTACCAGTCCAAGCTCGTCCAGCAGGTCATCAACAAGATCATGCGCGACGGCAAGAAGGCCACCGCCGAAGCCATCGTCTACGACGCCCTCGCCATCCTCGGCGAAAAGACCGGCGGCGACCCCGTCGAGGAGCTCGAGAAGTCCCTCACCGCCCTGACCCCCTCCCTCGAAGTTCGCTCCCGCCGCGTCGGCGGGGCCACCTACCAGGTTCCCGTCGAGGTCCAGCCCCGCCGCGCCCGCACCCTCGCCGTCCGCTGGCTCGTCGAATTCGCCCGCGAGCGCCGCGAAAAGACCATGGCCCAGCGCCTCGCCGCCGAGCTGATCGACGCCCAGACCCAGCAGGGCGGCGCCTGGAAGCGCAAGGACGACATCTTCCGGATGGCGCAGGCGAACAAGGCATTCGCCCACTACCGCTGGTAGTCGGCGGG
>CAIKSH010000011.1 GCA_903830015.1 uncultured Solirubrobacterales bacterium
GATTTGGGCTTATGTCACCGAACGATGGGTCCAGCGAACCGGGTGCCGGAGACTGGGCCGGCGCCGGGGCGGCGAAGGCGAGCAGGGAGATCGACCCGGCCACCACAGCGAGGGCGCACTCCGCCCGCAATCGCAATCCGCCCGAGGCGCCGGCGCCGGACAGTCCCCACTCCATTTCCGTAGCTTAACTTCCGGCCTGCCTGAGGGCGCCACTTACTCATTCCGGGGGCTCCCTCTGTCGCGGCAAGCACGTAGGCTCGCGGAGTGCGCATCAGCAGCCGAGCAGCTCTGGCTTTCGTCGGCGCCGCGGCTGCCTCGGGCTACGCCGGTGAGTGGCTCTGCGGGCCGGCGCGGCGCCCCGGCGCGGCGAGTACCATTGGCTGACTGTGGGTCTGCGGGGGACAGCCAGGCGGTTGGCGCGCCGCGTCTTCCCCGCGGCTGCCTGCGCCCTCTTTGTGGCCGCCGGCCCGGCCGGTGCCTACGAGGTCTCGACCACGGGCGGCTTTGCCTACCCGGTCGGCGCGGCGGTCAGCCCCGACGGTAGCTCGGTGCTGGTCTCCAATCTCGACCCCAGCCCGGCTGACGGCCAGTTCTACCTCGGGGCGCCCCTGGGCACCGCGGGCTGCTCGGCCTCGCCGTTCAGCCTGGACATGGCCGGCTACCGGCCGGGTGGCCTCGTCTTCGCCCCCGACGGTTCGCGTGCCTACGTCGCCGGGGACCCCTCATCGGTCGTCGTAGTCGATCCTGCCACCTGCCAGGTCGACGGCGCCCCGGTCACGCTCCCTGTCGGCAGTGGGCCGGGTGCATTGGCAATCAACCGCCAGGGCACCCGGATCTACACGGCCAACGCGCTTGACAGCTCGGTCTCGGTTGTCGACCCCCGGACTCGCACCGTCATCAACACCGCCCTCCTTGCCACCCCGATCGGGCAGCAGCCTTCCGACGTCGAGGTCAGCGCCGACGGCTCGAAGGTCTACGTGACCGCCTACGTGGGCGGGACGGTCTGGTCGCTCGATACCACGGACAACGCCACGTTCTCTTCGGTCGCGCTTACCTACCCCTTCGATAACCCGAGCTCGGTCGCATTCTCGCCGGACGGTTCCAGGGCCTACGTGGCGAACACCTCCAACGCCGCTCCGGTCGCGCGCGAGGTGACGGTGATCGACACGGCCTCCGGGCAGGTCGTCGACGGGTTCACTTCGGCGGGGGAACCGAAGGACATCGCCGTCTCCCCGGGCGGAAACCTCCTCTACGTCACCAACTTCCTCGCCAACTCCCTCTCAATCATGGATGCCTCCACCGGCGAGGTGAGGGCCACCGTCGCGCTCCCGGGATCCTCCGGCTCGAGGGGAGGTGCCGTCGCCCTCAACCCCGCTGGCACCCGTGCCTGGGTTACCTCCCCGGTGGACGACAGCGTCCACGTCGTGCGCCTGGGCCCTGGTGCTCCCACGGGCCTGGCGGCCAGCCCCGGGACGGGGTCGGCGGCGATCGCCTTCACCCCGGGAACGAGCAACGGCGCTCCGGTCACCGACTACCAGTATTCGCTGGATGGTGGCGCGTGGACGAGCGCCGGGAGCGCTTCGGCCCCGGTAACCGTTTCCGGGCTGTCGGCGGGCACCGCCTACTCGGTGCGCCTGCGAGCGATAAACGGCCAGGCCCCCGGTGACCCGTCGGTTCCGGTCGCCTTCAAGACTTCAACGTCGCCCGGCCCGTCGCCCGGCCCGTCGCCCGGCCCGTCGGTCTCGATCGGGACGGCAAAGGTGTCGGTCGGGCGCCGCAGTGTCAGCATCCGGACTGCCGTAACCCCGTCGGCGGCGGGCACGGTCACCCAGGTTGCCCGCCAGAGGTCCGGGCGCCGCCTGGTCACCCGCTGCCGGACCTTCCGCACCGGGAAGGCGGCGAGGCAGATGACCCTCATCTGCCGGATCGGCGCCTCGGGGCGCCGGTACCTTCGTAAGCGTTCGATGCGGCTCATCTCGACCTTCACGCTCAAGGCGGCCAACGGCTCGGCTGCCTCCGCCACGAAGTCGACGACAATTAAGCGCCGCCGCTAGGAGTCAAGCGCTTTCGGCTCGCAGCGGGGCGTTGCGGCCGGCCTCACCAGGGCAGCCCGGCACGTGGTTCGCTACCCGGCGTAGGAGGGGCTGCCGCAGACCACCCGGGTCGACAGCACGCGGGTTCCCCGGGTCCGGATCCGCACCACGCAGTTTGTCGAGCCGGCCACGCGGTTCTTGCCCGTGGCGTCCTCGAAGAGGCCGCAGGTCCACAGCCGGGAATTGACCCGCTCGCAGCCAAAGAAGTCACCCTTCGGCAATTGCGCGGGCGCAGCCGGCGAGGCGGAGAGGAGCAGGGCGGTGGCCGCGAAGGCGGCGGTGAGGATGCGGCGGAAATTCCGGCTTGGGTTCATGACCGCCATCCAACCGGGGTAGCCGGACCGACCGCGGCTCCCGTAGGATCGGGTGGTGCGCCTCCCTGCCCCGCCCGCCGCCTACCTGGTCATAGTCGCGTGCGCGGCAAGCCTGTCGGGCTGCGCTGCCCTGGAGACCGAAACCACCCCGAGCTACGCCTCCGAGGAGTCAAAGAGCCGCCTGGCCGGTTTCACCCGAGACATCGGCGTCGAGCTCAACGCCTACTGGGGCGACGCCTGGGGCAGCGGCTGGAAGCCGGCGAAGATCAAGGTGCCAAAGCGGGCGGCCGACACCGCCTGCGGGACGATCGACGCCGACGAAACCGGCCCGGCCTACTGCGGCGATGACCGCACCATGGTCCTCCCGGCGGCTTTCTTTCGCGACGAGATCATCGACGCCAACAACAACGGCCGCAACGACGCTGCGGTGGCCGCGGTGATCGGCCACGAGTTCGGCCACCACCTGCAGACCCTTAGCGGTATCGAGAAGCAGGTGGACAAGGGCATCGAGGAAAACCCGGACGCCGCCAACCTGATCTCGGTGGCCTACGAGCTCCACGCCGACTGCCTGATGGGAATATGGATGTCATCGGTGGACGACCAGAAGCGCCTGGAGCCCGGCGACCTGGATGAGGTGCTCGTTGCGCTGGAGAAGATCGGCGACGACAAGCTCTCGGCCGACGCCGGCGTCGAATCCGACCCGGCCGAGTTCAACCACGGCACCTCCACCCAGCGCCAGCTCTGGTTCGCCGAGGGGTTCGATACCCAGGACGTCGACGCCTGCAACAAGGTCTTTGACGACCTCTTCGACGGCAAGCTCGCCAAAGAGACCCGCGACAGCAACGCCTACTGAGTAGGGTGAGTCCATGGCCGAGGTCGTGGTCGTCGCGTCGTTCCTGGTCCACCCGGGCCGCGAGGAGGAGGCCATCGCCGCCCTCACCCCGACGATCGAGCAGACCCACGACGAGCCCGGCTGCCTCTCCTACGCCCTTCACCGTGACGCCGCCACTCCCAACCGGCTCGTGCTCGTCGAGCGGTGGGTCTCCCAGGCCGACCTCGACGCGCACCTCGGCCAGCCGTACGTAGCCCAGCTCGGCGAGGTCGCCGCCGAACTTCTCGAGGAGCCCCCGGTCGTCTACTTCTGCTCCCCGCTGCCGGTCGGCGACCCCGACAAGGGCATCCTCTAGGGGCCCCGCCGTGCGCGAGATCTCCCCCGCTGATTACCTGCTGCGCGCCCCGGCGTCCGGGTCGGTGGACCACAGCTCATCGATGAACCGCTGATCTTCGTCGTAGAGCCAGCACTCGCGCAGCTTGCCGTCCTGCACCCGGTAGAGCAGCACGCGCCTCACACGCCGGGGCGGGTCGCCGATCTCCTCTATCGCGAGCAGCGCTCC
>CAIKSH010000012.1 GCA_903830015.1 uncultured Solirubrobacterales bacterium
GGTGGACCTCGACGATCACCCCGTCGGCCCCGGCGGCGGCGGCGGCCAGCGAGAGCGCCGGAACCAGCGCGCGCCGGCCTGCGGCGTGGCTGGGGTCGACAATTACCGGCAGGTGGGTCATCTCCTTGAGGACGGGGATCGCGCTGAGGTCGAGCGTGAAGCGGTAGGCGGTCTCGAAGGTCCGGATCCCCCGCTCGCACAGCATCACCTCCTTGTTGCCCTCCTTGAGGATGTACTCGGCGGCCATGAGCAGCTCCTCCAGCGTGCTGGAGAGCCCGCGCTTGAGCAGTGCCGCGCGGCCCGACTTGCCGATCTCGGTGAGCAGGTTGTAGTTCTGCATGTTCCGGGCGCCGATCTGGATCACGTCGGCGACCTCCAGGACGGCGTCGAGGTCGCGCAGGTCCATCAGCTCGGTGACGATCGGCAGGCCGGTCTTCTCCTTGGCCTCGGCGAGCAGCTTGAGACCCTCGGCACCGAGGCCCTGGAAGGCGTACGGGGAGGTCCGCGGCTTGTAGGCGCCGCCGCGCAGCATTCCGGCGCCGGCCTGCTGGACGGTCTCGGCGGTGCTCATCAGCTGCTCACGGGATTCGACCGTGCACGGTCCCGCGATCAGGGAGAAGTACTCGCCGCCGACCTTGGCCCCGCCGATGTCGAACACCGAATGCTCGCCGTGCCGGCTCTCCAGCGAGGCGAGCTTGTAGGGCTTGAGGATCGGCACCACGCGGGCCACGCCCTCCAGCCCCTCCAGCTGGAGCTCGTTTACCCGCACCTCGGTGTCGGAATCGCCGATGGCGCCGATCAGGGTCAGCTCGGCGCCACGGCTCGGGTGGGCCTGGGCTCCGACCGACTCGATCTTGTCGATTACGGCCTGGACCTCCTCGTCGGAGGCCTGGGACTTCATGACGATCAGCATCTGCTCTCTTCTTTCCTCTCGGTCTGGCGAAAAAGCTGGCGCGCGGCGCGCGGGCGCGGGCCGCGTCCTTCAGGTCCTCTCTGCGGCGCCCGGCTGCGGGACACTTCCTGACGGCGCTCTCGCACCGGCCGGACGCCTAGCGAAATCGCCAATAGGGGTAGGCGAAGCCCGGCCGGCCGCCCTCGGTGGGGCGCGTGAAGCTCTGGTTGGCAACGGGCTGCTGCATCCCGGCTATTGAAGCACACCGGACCCTCCGGGGACGCAGGATTCCCGTGCAGGCCACGCATCAGTCCAGGGCCGCTGCCATCGCCTCGAGCAGGCGCCCGTTCTCCAGTTCGCTCCCGAAGGTGATCCGCAGCCAGCCGGCGCGGCCGAGCCCGCCGCCGCCGCGGACCAGCACGCCGCGGGTGGCCAGTTCGCCCAGCACCCGCTCCTCGGCCTGCGCCGGCTCCTCGCCCTCGCGGGCCGGCACCCCGACCCAGCAGAAGTTGGCCTCGGAGGCCGCCGGGGCCAGGCCGAGCTGCTCGAGGCCGCTCATCACGAAGGAGCGGGCCTCCATGTTGTGGGTGACCCTCTGGGCAACCGCCTCGGGGTGGCGCAGCGCCTCTACGCCCGCGGCCTGGGCGGCCGAAGAGCAGAAGAAGGGCTGGCGGACCCGGTTGACGGCGGCCGGGATCTCCTCGCTGCCGCAGAGGCCGAAACCGACCCGCAGCCCGGCGAGCCCGTAGACCTTGCTGAAGGTGCGCAGGAGCACGAGGTTCTCGCGCTCGGCGAGCAGCCCGATGGTCAGGTCGGGGTCGTCGAGGGTGCTGTACTCGCAGTAGGCCTCGTCGATCACCAGGCAGGTCTCGGCAGGGACGGCCGCGACGAACTCCTGGAGCTCGGGAAAGCCGACCGCCGTGCCGGTCGGGTTGTTTGGGTTGCAGACGATGGCCAGCCGCGTGCCCGGGACGATCGCCTCGAGCATCGCTCCGAGGTCGTGGCGGTCCTCCCCGTCGAGCGGGACCCGGGTGGTCAGCGCCCCCGAGGCGCCTTCGAGATGCTCGTAGATCGAAAACGAGGGCCAGGCGAAGACCAGGCCGCTGCCCGGGTCGAGCAGCGACTCGCCGAGGGAGAGCAGGATGTCGCAGGAGCCGTTACCCAGCGCGATCTGCGCGGCCGGCACGCCGTACCGCTCCGCGAGCGCCTCGCGCAGGGCGGCCCCGGTGGGGTCCGGATAGCGGTTGAGCCCCCGCATGACCTGGTCGACCGCCTCGACGACCGCCGGCGTCGGCGGGTCGTGGGACTCGTTGGAGGCGAGCATCGCCACGTCGTCGGGCAGCTCGTAGCCTGAGGCCACCGGATAGGCCGGAATCCGGCCCAGCCGCTCGGAGAACTCAAGCGCCATCGTCGATCGGGCCGCCGGGTCCCAGCCCGCCCTCTTCCAGGTAACGGCCGTCACGGCCGACGTAGCCCCCGCGCGCGCCGGCGATCA
>CAIKSH010000013.1 GCA_903830015.1 uncultured Solirubrobacterales bacterium
CAGTGGTTCGTCAAGGAGCAGGTCGAGGAGGTCTCCTCGATGGGCGACCTGCTGACCATCGTCGAGCGCTCGATCGACACTCCGCTGGAGATCGAGGAGTACCTGGCCCGCCAGCCGGCCGGCGAGGGCGCCAACCCGACCGCGCCGAGCCCGGCCGGCGGCCCGGTCGCCTGATCAGCCCTTGCCGGCGTAGGGGCCGCGCGGGGCCCGGGTGACCCGGCAGCCCGGCGGCGCGCCATCGCCGGCCCGCAGCGCCTGCGCCCAGGCCAGGGCGCCGGGGGCTCCCGCCAGCCCGGCCTTTACGTGTCCCACCCCGGGCATCAGCACCAGCCGGGCGCGCCGGCCCGCCCGGCACAGGCGGCGGAAGTAGGAGGCAGTAGTCGGCGGCCGCACGAGCGGGTCGGCGGTTCCCTGGGCGATGTAGAGCGCAGGTCCCGAACCGGTCGCCTGCGGCGTGTTCTCGGCCAGCGCGCGCGACCAGCCGGGATCGTCGGCGAGCTCCTCGAGCGGCACCGAGCCGCTTAGCTTCTCCAGCTGCGCCGCCGAGAGGTCGCGGATGATCGGTACCGAGCCCTTCAGGCAGCGCGAGGAGATGGCGTCGACGAGCCGGCGTCCCTCGCGGCCGACCAGCCCGTCGAGCGAGACGCCGGGCTGGGTCCTGGGCCATGACCAGAGCACCATCGAGCCGAGCACGAGCCCGTTGACCGACTTGCCATCGAGCTGGAGCAGCCGCTTGAGCTCTACGGCCGGAGCTGCCGCCGCCACGCCGAGCAGGTCGAGCTCCGGGGCGTAGCGGGCGGCCAGCTGCCCGGCGAAGAGCGCGGCCTGGCCGCCCTGGGAGTGGCCCCAGACCACGGTTTCGGACGAAGCCGCGGCCGGCGCGAGCCTGCGGGCCGCACGCGCCGCGTCGAGGACCGCCCTTCCCTCCACCTCGCCGACCAGGTAGGCGTTGGGGCCGGCGGTACCCAGGCCCGGGTAGTCGGTCGAGGCGACCACCCAGCCGCGCCGCAGGAACGCGCCGAGCCCCGGCACCGCCGCCGGCAGCGGCCTGGGGTCGGCCGAGGGGGCGCACTTCGGCGCCACGCCGATCGTCGCGTGGGCCCACGCCAGCACCGGGCGCCCACCCGCAGGGGCCTTTCCGGGGGGCACCATCACCGTTCCGCTCGATACCCGGCGGCTGCCGTCCTGCGGGTCGGTGGTCAGGTAGAGAACGCGCCGCGCGCTGGTCCCCGCCGGCGCCTTCACCGCCACCGGGACCTTCATCGCCTCCGAGCGGACGACCGTCCCCGGGCCTCCCTCCGGTAGCGGATCGGGAGCCTCGTAGAAGGGCCCGATCGCCGCTGTGCTAACCGAGCCGGTGCTGCCCGAGACGGCGAGCACGAGGACGAGGCCCGCGACGATGGCGGCCAGCACGGCGACGGCGACGAGCACCGCGCCGCGCAGCCGGTGGCTCTTCTCCTCAGCCCCCGCCCGGCCCCGGAGGAAGCTCGCCCTCGACCCAGCGGCGCGCTTCGCCCTCGACCTCGGCCTTCCAGATCGTCGCGCGCTCCTTGAGGCGGTCGATGATCTCGCGCGCCCCGGCGAAGGCCTCCGGGCGGTGCGGGGCGCTGGCCGCCACCAGCACGCTCGCCTCCCCCAGGGCCACGCGCCCGGTCCGGTGCGCCGCCGCGGCGGCGCAGAGGCCGTGCGCCTCGATCGCCGCGGCCACTATCCCCTCCATCTCGGGAAGGGCCATCTCCTCGTAGGCCTCGTAGTCGAGCGCCTCGACCTCGCGGGTGACGCCGGAGAAGGTGACGATCGCCCCGGCCCGGGGGTCGGCGACGCGGGCGTAGAGGTCATCCACCGAAAGGGGATCGGAGCCGATCGCCACCCAGGGGGCGCCCCCGGAGACCGGCGGCACCAGTGCGACCTCGTCGCCGGCGGCCAGGACCGCTTCCTCACCGGCGTACTCGCGGTTTACCGCGACCAGGCACTCCACCGGGCCGGTTACTTCGGCAAGCTGCCGGCGCAGGTCGGCGACGGTGGCGCCGTCGGGCAGCTCGACCTCGATCTCCCCGGCGCCGGCGCGCTCGCGGAACACGGCAAAGAGGCGGACCCTCAGCTTCACGGGGCGCAGGCTACGGCACGGCCCCGGCCGGCGGGCGGCGGTACCGTTCGGGGCCATGGCAGCCCCGGAACAGGACGAGCGGCTCACCATCGCCCCCGTGGTCGGGCCCGACGACCCGCGGCGCTTCACCGACTCGGGGATCGAGGTAAAGCCCCTCTACGACGAGAGCGACCTGCCCGAGGAGCTCGACCTGGGCGAGCCCGGCGAGTTCCCGTACACGCGGGGGGTCCACCCGGAGATGTACCGCTCGCGCCAGTGGACGATGCGCCAGTACGCCGGCTACGCCAGCGCCAAGGAGTCCAACGAGCGCTACCGCTACCTGCTCTCCCGGGGCGGCACCGGCCTCTCGATGGCCTTCGACCTGCCCACCCAGCTGGGGCTGGATTCCGACGACCCGCTCTGCCAGGGCGAGGTCGGCCGCACCGGCGTGGCCATCGACACGATCGACGACATGCGGACCGCCTTCGACGAGATCCCGCTCGACGAGGTCTCGACCTCGATGACCATCAACGCCCCGGCCGCCGTGCTGCTGATGCTCTACGACCTGGTCGCCGAGGAGCAGGGCGTGCCCAGCGAGAAGCTGCGCGGCACCGTCCAGAACGACGTGCTCAAGGAGTACATCGCCCGCGGCAACTACATCTACCCGCCCGAGCCCACGATGCGGCTCACCACCGACATCTTCGCCTACTGCGCCGAGAACATCCCGAAGTGGAACACGATCTCGATCTCCGGCTACCACTTCCGCGAGAAGGGCTGCTCGGCGGTACAGGAGGTCGCCTTCACGCTCTCCACCGGGATCGCCTACGTGCAGGCCGCCGTCGACCGCGGGCTCGACGTCGACGAGTTCGCCCCGCGGCTGGCCTTCTTCTTCAACGGCCACAACAACGTCTTCCAGGAGGTCGCCAAGTTCCGCGCCGCCCGGCGGATGTGGGCCCACATCATGCGGGACCGCTTCGGCGCCAAGGACCCGAAGTCGATGATGCTGCGCTTCCACACCCAGACCGGCGGCGTCACGCTCACCGCCCAGCAGCCGGAGAACAACATCGTCCGCGTCGCCCTGCAGGGCTTCGCCGCGGTGGCCGGAGGCACGCAGTCGCTCCACACCAAC
>CAIKSH010000014.1 GCA_903830015.1 uncultured Solirubrobacterales bacterium
AACCGGCCCTCGGCGGGTACGGCAAGGCTCACGCGGCGCTCTCCACCGCCCCCGACTCGCGATGGAGCTCCTGCAGGGAGAGAACCTCCGCGGCCCCCTGGCGGGCCGCCCCGATGGCCCGTGCCGCGGCGAGGCCTCCGGAAAGCGTGGTCAGGCAGGGAATGCCGCGGGCCACCGCCGCCTGGCGGATCTGCCAGCCGTCGGTGCGCGCACCGGAGCCGGTCGGGGTGTTGACGACGAGGGTCACCTCGCCGCTCTCGATCATGTCGACCACGTTCGGCGAGCCTTCCCCGATCTTCATAAGCTCCCGGGCCGGGACCCCCATCCGCTCCAGGGCCTCCCGGGTGCCGCTGGTGGCCACGATCTCGAAGCCCAGGTCGTGGAGGGTCTGGCCGATGGCCACCGCCCCTGCCTTGTCGGAGTCGGTGACGGTTATGAACGCCGTCCCTGAGTCCGGCAGACGGGCTCCTGCGGCCGCCTGCGCCTTGGCAAAGGCGGTAGGGAAATCGCGGGCAATGCCCATTACCTCGCCGGTCGACCGCATCTCGGGCCCGAGGAGTGCGTCGGCCCCGTCGAAGCGGTCGAAAGGCATCACCGCCTCCTTGACCGATACGTGGTCATGGCCCATCGGGTCGGCCGGCAGCCCCAGTTCGGAGATCGGCTCGCCGAGCATGATCCGGCAGGCCATCTTGGCCAGCGGGACACCGATCGCCTTGCTCACGAAGGGCACCGTCCGCGAGGCGCGGGGGTTGGCCTCGATCACGAAGAGCTCGGCGCCGTAGACGGCGAACTGCACGTTGCACAGGCCGATGACCCCGAGCTTGAGAGCCAGCCCGGAGGCCTGGGCGCGGATCTTCTCGAGCATCTCCGGCCCGAGCGAATGCGGGGGAAGAACGCAGGCGCTGTCGCCGCTGTGGATTCCCGCCTCCTCGACGTGCTGCATGATTCCGCCGATCCACGCCTCTTCGCCGTCGCAGAGCAGGTCGACGTCGACCTCGATCGCGTTCTCCAGGAAGCGGTCCAGGTAGATGGCCCGCCCGTCATCGCGGACGTTGCGCTCCAGGTAGTGCTCCAGGCCGGCCGTGTCATAGACGATCTCCATGGCCCGGCCGCCGAGCACGTAGCTGGGGCGCACGAGCAGCGGGAACCCCACCTGCGCGGCGGCGGCCAGCGCTTCGTCCACCGAGTGGGCCTCGGCGTACGGGGGCGCCTGGTAGCCGAGCTCGTCGAGCAGGCGCCCGAAGCGGCCGCGATCCTCGGCAAGGTCGATCGCCTCCACGTCGGTGCCCAGGAGCGGCACCCCGGCATCGGCCAGCCCGGCGGCGAGCTTGAGCGGCGTCTGGCCCCCGAACTGGAGGATCACGCCTTCGGGCTTTTCGACGCGGGCCACCGCGAGCACGTCCTCGAGGGTGAGCGGTTCGAAGTAGAGGCGGTCGGAGGTGTCGTAGTCGGTGGAGACCGTCTCGGGGTTGCAGTTGACCATCACCGCGTCGCGCCCGGAGTCGCGGACGGTCATCGCGGCGTGAACGCAGCAGTAGTCGAACTCGATCCCCTGGCCGATCCGGTTGGGGCCGGCCCCCAGGATCATCACCGAGGGCCGGTCGCCGCGTTCGACCTCGTCGGCCGCCCCGTTGTCCCAGCCCGAGTAGAAGTAGGGCGTTCGCGCCTCGAATTCGGCGGCACAGGTGTCGACCGCCCGGAAGGAGCGCTCGCCGGCAAAGGGAGCTTCGGGGTTGAGCGCCAGGTCGCGGAGCTCTTCGAGGAACCAGCGGTCGATGGCGGTTCGCTCGTGGGCCTCATCCACGCCCAGCCCGCCGGCGAAGGCGGCCATCAGGCAGTCGAAGCGGTCGGCGCCCGGGACCTGGAGGCGGTCGACGAGCTCTTCCGGTGACAGGTCGGCGATCCGAACGGGCGAATCCAGCTCCCGGCTTCGCATCGCCTTGGCGAAGGCCTGCTTGAAGGTCCTCCCCATCGACATTGCCTCGCCGACGCTCTTCATGTGGGTCGACAGCCGGGCATCGGCGCCGTCGAACTTCTCGAAGGCAAAGCGCGGCCACTTGACCACCACGTAGTCGATGGTCGGCTCGAAGCTGGCGGGCGTCAGCTCGGTGATGTCGTTGGGAATCTCGTCGAGCGTGTACCCGACGGCGAGCCGGGCGGCGATCTTGGCGATCGGGAACCCGGTGGCCTTCGAG
>CAIKSH010000015.1 GCA_903830015.1 uncultured Solirubrobacterales bacterium
AAGCGATTCCGTAGCATGGCCGCATGCCCGAAAAGCTGACCCGCCGGCACCGAGACACCGTCGAGCACATCTTCGCCCACCCGACCAGCCACAACATCGAGTGGCGCCAGGTGCTGTCACTGCTCGAGCACGTCGGCCAGGTCGACGACCATCTGGGTGTCGACGTCCTTGTGGCGCGGGCGATGGAAGGTCTCGGTCTCCGGGCCGAGGGTCACCTTCACCTTGCCGTTGTGCTCCTCCTCGACGTCGCCGACGTGCTCGAGCAGCGAGATCACGTGGCGCCACTCGATGTTGTGGCTGGTCGGGTGGGCGAAGATCTGCTCGACGGTGTCGCGGTGGCGGCGGGTGAGCTTCTCGGACATGCGGCCACTCTACGGAATCGCCGCCGGCGCGAGGCCCGTGGTCAGCCGAAGATGCTTATCGCCCGGGCCGCGACGAGCAGGATGGTGAGCGCGGCAACTCCGGTCTCGACCGCCATCAGGATCTTGGCCCGGCGCGTCAGCGGAAGGGTGTCGGCGGCGCTCCAGGCGATCGCGGTGACGAACGCAAGGTAGGTGTAGTCAACCAGCCGGGGGTGCCAGTCGCCCGGGACCAGGCCCGGCCGGTCGACGGTCATCTCCGAGAAGAGGAAGTCGCGCTCGCCATCGCGGTCGATCGCGCGCCGGCGCGGTCCGCCACCGTCCAGCTCCCAGAAGAGCAGCCCGAAGGTGAGCACCAAAGTGGCCAGGACGACTGTCGCCTCGATCATCAGCTCGCCGCCGGTCCGAACCTCGCCGGTGAAGAGCTCGAGGATGAGCAGCGCCACGGTGATCGCATTCCAGAAGGCCAGGAAGGCGAGCAGCACTATGCCTTCCTTTCGCCTTCGGCTGCCCGGGTCGACGCTGCCGCTGCGGTCGAGGACCAGGAGACCCAGAAGCACAAGCTCGAGCGGGATGGGAACCCACCAGATCCAGCCGTGAACGTGGAACAGGACCCAGCCGTTGCGCAGGCTCAGCCAGGCCAGTATCGCCTGGAAGGCGACGACGATGGCGATCGCCACCGCCACCTCGATCCGGGTCTCCCGGGCCTCGAGAGCGAGGCCGTCAACCGGCGCGTTGGGAGGTTCGGGGGTGTCCCCCACTGCGCTCAGTTGCTGTTACAGGCCAGGTCGTAGATCGCCTTGGGCACATCGGAGGGCTCGGGGCAGACCTTTGCCCGATCCTGCGGAACCCAGAACTGGCCTTCGGCCTCAAAGACGAGGGTCGTGGTGATCTGCTCCTGGCCGGTGCCCACGTTGGCGAAGGCGACCGCCCAGCCGTCGGCGCACTTGTAGCTGTCGGCCCCCGGGGCGAGGACCGCCTTGCCGGAATCCTGGGTGGAGGTCTTCTCGACGGCGGCGGATATCCCGCTCTCGGTGCACTTGGCCATGCCGGTGGTAACCATCGGCTCGGTGCCGGTGGTCTCGCCCCCGGTTGTCGTGGTCGCGGGGACCGAGGCCGCCGGGGTGGTGGTCTGGTCACCGGAGTCGTCCCCGCCTCCGCAGCCGGCAACGGCGAGCGCGGCGGCGGCGAGGGCCAGGACGGAAAGGGTTCGCAGTGAGCTCATGCCAGAACGGTAACCGCGGCACAGGTCGCATCGAGGAGGCCCGGCTGGTTGAATGAAAACCGCAACGTTCCCCAGGATGGAGAGAGCCGTGGAGACTGTCCGCACCCCCGACGAGCGATTCGAGGCCCTGCCCGGGTATTCGTTCGAGCCCCACTACGTAGAGATCGACGACGGCGAGGGCGGCTCCCTGCGCATGCACTACGTCGAGGAGGGCCCGGCCGACGGCGACGTGATCCTCCTGCTCCACGGCGAGCCGACCTGGTCCTACCTGTACCGGAAGATGATCCCCGGCCTGGCCGCCGCCGGCCATCGCGTGATCGCTCCGGACCTGGTCGGCTTCGGCAGGTCCGACAAGGTCGTCGGCCGCGAGAACTACTCCTACACCCGTCACGTGCGCTGGGTGGAGTCCTTCATCGAGAAGCTCGACCTGCGCGGGATGACCCTCTTCGGCCAGGACTGGGGCAGCATCGTCGGACTGGCCGTGGCCACCCGCAACGAGGACCGCTTCGACCGGATCGTCATGGCCAACGGGGCGATCGCCGACCCGCGCCGGATGGAGCGGATGGTCGAGGTGATGCAGGACTCGCCGATGCCCGAAGCCTTCGCCGCCTGGCAGGCCTTCGTTGCGGCATCCGACGAGCTCGACGTGGCGATGATCATGGCCGGTGGCCCCGAGGGCGCCGACGCCATGCCGGGGTTCGACCCGGGCCTTACCGACGAAGAGGCCGCCGCCTACCAGGCGCCATACCCGGATGCCTCCTACCAGGGCGGGGTGCTCTCCTTCCCGGCGCTGATGAAGCCCCAGGGCGAGGACGACGACGTCTACGGAATCTGGACGGCAGCCTGGGAGGTGCTGGACCGCTGGGAGAAGCCCTTCCTGTGCCTCTACGGCAAGCTCGACCCGATGATCGGGCATTTCGACGCCGTATTCATCGAGAGCGTCCCCGGCGCCAGGGGCCTCCCCCACCAGGCCTTTGCCGAGGCCGGCCACTTCATCCAGGAAGAGGAGCCCGAGGCACTCGTGGCCGCGGTCAACGAGCTGATCGCCTCCACCCCCACCGGTCAACCGGGCTAACCACTCGGGACAATTGCGACATAACCGCACCTATTCCTGAAAGGCTGTGTTCCTGATGTCGATGACCCGCACTCGAACCGGCCTCGTCACCCTGCTCGCCTGCGTGGCGGCTGCCGCACTCGTAACCGCACCGGCCCAGGCCCGGCCGGCCGGCAAAGGCAAGCAGCCCAACGTCGTCGTGATCATGACCGACGACCAGAACCTCGACGACCTCGACAAGATGCCCAATACGCAGAAGCTCCTGGTCAAGCAGGGCACGAACTTCAAGAACGCCGTCACCTCCTTCCCGCTCTGCTGCCCGGGCCGAGCGACCTTCATCACCGGCCAGTACGCCCACAACAACGGGGTGGTCGGCAACTTCTACCCGTACGGCTGGTATGGGATGCCCAACCGCGAGAACATCCTCCCCGCCTGGCTCCAGAGGTCCGGCTACCGCACCGGCATGGTCGGCAAATGGCTAAACGGCTACGGGGCGAAGAACCTCAAGGGCGAGAAGCCGAAGGGCTTCGACGTCTGGCGCGGCCTGCTCGACGTCTCCGCCTACGACTACTACAACTTCGTGATGAGTATCGACGGCAAGAAGGAGAAGGTCTGGGGCGACAAGACCTTTGCCCGCAAGCTCGTCCAGTTCGGCCAGATCCAGACGATCCCGCGCGAGGAGCCGGTCATCCGCACCGTCTTCCAGCGCCTGACAGAGCTCTTCGGTCCCGGCCCCTACGGCCCGGAGGACTGGGGCACCGAGAAGAACTCCGACTACTCCGTCGACGTGACCGGCAAGGTCTTCACCGACCTGCTCGCCGCCGAGAAGAGCCAGAAGAAGCCGTTCTTCATGTGGTGGTCACCGGCCGCCCCGCACCGCGAGGACGTCGCCACCACGCTGATGGGCCGCCCCGGCGCCGACCCGCGCCCACCCAAGCGCTACGTCGCGAAGTCCAAGAGCTACCGGCTGCCCAAGCCGCCGAGCTTCAACCAGGCGCAGGACTCCTTCTCGAAGCTGCCGACCAACATCCGTGACAACCCGGTCCTGCGCAACCCGATGACCGACGCCCAGGTCGCCGACCTCGAGGAGAACTACCAGGGCCGGATGGGTTCACTGCTCGCCGTCGACGACCACGTCAAGAACATCGTCTCGACCCTCAAGAAGACCGGCCAGTACAAGAACACGATGTTCGTCTTCACCTCCGACAACGGCTGGCTCAACGGCGAGCA
>CAIKSH010000016.1 GCA_903830015.1 uncultured Solirubrobacterales bacterium
ACCGGGAGGGTCTCCTGGCCGCCGAGCACGTCGAGCTTGGTGATCGAGAGCGAGGTCAGGCCGTTGATCCGCGCCGCGTATTTCAGGGCCACGAGGTCGAGCCAGCCGGTGCGGCGGGGCCGGCCGGTGGTGGTGCCGAACTCGCCGCCCTTCTCTCGCAGCGCCTCGCCGGCCTCGTCGTCCAGCTCGGTGGGGAAGGGGCCGGAGCCCACGCGCGTGGCGTAGGCCTTGGCCACGCCCCAGACCTCGCCGATGTCGCGTGGCCCCACGCCGGTGCCCACGCAGGCCGCGCCGGCGATCGGGTTGGAGGAGGTGACGAACGGGTAGGTGCCGTGGTCGATGTCGAGCAGCGCCGCCTGGGCGCCCTCGAAGATCACCGACTGACCGGAGTCCAGCGCGTCGTGGATCAGGCTGGTGGTGTCGGAGATGTACTGCTCGAGACGGCTGCCGTAGAGCAGGTACTGCTCGGTGATCGCCTGCAGGTCCAGCGCGGGGTCCTTCTCGAAGTCGCGCAGCTGCTGGGCCTTGGGCTGAAGGGCGGCGTAGATCTTCTGCTTGAGGATCTTCTCGTCGAGCATGTCCTGGACGCGGATCCCCAGCCGCAGCGCCTTGTCGGCGTAGCAGGGGCCGATCCCTCGCCGCGTGGTGCCGATCTCGCGCTTGCCGAGCTTGGCCTCGCCCACCTGGTCGAGCATCAGGTGGTAGGGCATGATCAGGTGCGCGTTGGCGCTCAGGCGCAGGTTGGAGGTGTCGACGCCGCGCTCGCGCAGGGCGTCGATCTCCCCGGTGAGCACCCCCGGGTCGACGACCACGCCGTTGCCGATCACGCAGGTGGTGCCCGGGTAGAGGATCCCGGAGGGGATCAGGTGGAACTTGAAGACCTCGTCGCCGTGGACGATCGTGTGGCCGGCGTTGTTGCCTCCCTGAAAGCGCGCGACGACGTCCGCGTTCGCGGCGAGCAGGTCGACGATCTTGCCCTTCCCCTCGTCGCCCCACTGGGCTCCGACGATGACGGTGCTCGGCATCCGAAGGTGAGTCTAGGGGGGCTCAGGCGAGCCGCAGGTCGGCGGCCGGCGGCGGCTCCTCGCGCCGGTCGACCGCTTCGAAGCGCCGGTGGTCGCGGCCGAAGAGCGGAACGATCTCGCACATCTCCTCCAGCCGGGAGACCGTCCGCTCGCCGACCTGGGCGGCCAGCTCGTCGCGTTCGAGGTTGGTGGTCACCACGATCGCCTTCTCGGCCTCGTAGCGGGAGTTGATGATCGAGTAGAGCTGCTCGAGCACCCACGGGCTCGTCTTCTCGGCCCCGAGGTCGTCGACCTGGAGGAGGTCGACCTCGGCGAGGCGGTCGAGCAGGCTCACGTAGCTGGCCGGGTTGTCCTCCTCGAAGGTGCCGCGGATCTCGGCCAGCAGCCGCGGCAGCGAGTAGATGGCGACCGAGCGGCCGGCGTCCAGGGCGGCCTGGGAGACGATCATGGCCAGCGTCGTCTTGCCGGTGCCCACGTCGCCGAAGAACCACAGGCCGCGGCCGGCGTCGACCCGCTCGTCGAGCTCACGGACGTAGCGGCGCACCATCTGGACCTGGGCGTCGGGCATGTCGGTCACCGGCGGGCGCTCGAACGAGGCGCCCCGGTACCGGCGCGGCACTACCGCCGAGAGCGAGCTGGCCCGGCGCCGGTTGATCATCGAGACCCGGCAGCGGCAGGGCCTTACCCCTCCTGCCTCCTCGTCGTCGATCCAGCCCGAGCCGTCGCAGAGCTCGCAGCGACTCACGCGGCCTCCTGCAGGATGCTGCGGAAGCGCGGGTACTCGTGCTGGAAGCTGAGCTTGATGTTCTTGAGGGCGCCGTTGCGGTGCTTGGCGAGGATGATCTCGCTCACCCCGGGCTCCTCGGAGTCCTCGTGGTTGTAGTACTCGTCGCGGTAGATGAACATCACCAGGTCGGCGTCCTGCTCGATCTGGCCCGACTCGCGCAGGTCGGAGAGCAGCGGGCGCTTGTCGTTGCGCGACTCGACGCCACGGGAGAGCTGGGAGAGCGCGATCACCGGCACGCCCAGCTCCCGGGCGAGGATCTTCAGCCCGCGGCTCATCTCGCCGACCTGCTGCACGCGGCTGTCGTAGCGGCTGTCGGCCCGCAGCAGCTGGAGGTAGTCGACGATGATCAGCCCCAGGCCGCCTTCGTCCTTCAGCGACTGGTGCAGGCGCCGCGCCTTGGCGCGGATGTCGAGCAGGCCGATGTCGGAGGAGTCGTCGACGTAGAGCTTGGAGCCCTCGTAGTCGTTGGCCACCCGCAGCACCCGCTGCCACTTCTCGTCGCGGACCTTACCCTTGCGCAGGTCGTCGCCCTTGATCGAGGCCTGCGAGGCGATGAAGCGCTGGGCCAGCTCGGCCTCGGACATCTCCAGCGAGAAGAGTGCTACCGGCCGCGGGTCCTCCTTGTCCAGGGCGACGTTCTCGGCGATGTTGGTGACCAGCGCCGACTTCCCCATCGACGGGCGCGCGGCGATGATGATCAGGTTTCCGGGCTGGAAGCCGCCGGTGACCGTGTCCAGGTCGGGGAAGCCCGAGGGCACCCCGGTGATCGACTTGCCGTGGCGGGCCAGTTCGTCCCAGCGCTTTATCTCGTGGTGCAGGACGTCGCCGACCACGCGGAAGTCCTGGCCGCCGTCGCTCATCCGGATCTCGAGGATGGTGCGCTCGGCGGTGTCGATGATCTCC
>CAIKSH010000017.1 GCA_903830015.1 uncultured Solirubrobacterales bacterium
GCCGGGTACGTCGGTGAGGAAGAGCACCTTGAAGGCCCCCACCGCGGCGGCCACCGCGGCCGCGGCGTCGTCGGCGTTGATGCTGTGGGCCTGGCCTTCGGCGTCGGCGCCGACCGGGGAGATGACCGGGATGTAGTCGGCGGTGATGTGATCGAGCACGCCGGTGTTGACCTCGTCGATGGCGCCGACGAAGCCGATGTCCTCGCCATCCGGCGAGCGGCGGGTGGAGACCCTGAACAGGCCGCCGTCGTCGCCGGATAGCCCGATCGCCGGCTGGCCGTGGCGCCCGAGCCGCAGCACGATCTCGTTGTTGATCTTTCCCACCAGGACCATCGAGGCGACCTCGACGGTGGCCTCGTCGCTGACCCGCAGGCCGTCGCGGAACTCGACCTTCATGTCGAGCCGCTCCATCAGCGAGGTGATCTCCGGGCCGCCGCCGTGGACGACGATCGGGTTGAGGCCGACGTACTTGAGCAGCACGACGTCGCGGGCGAACTCCTCGCTGAGGTCGCCCTCCTCCATCGCCGCGCCGCCGTACTTGATGACCACGGTCTGGCCGTGGAAGTGGCGGATGTAGGGCAGCGCCTCCAGGAGGGTCGCTACGTCGCGCTGGGTTTCGGGGTTGTCGCTCATCTCAGGTGGTGTATTCGGCGTTGATGCGGATGTACTCGTTGCCCAGGTCTGAGAAGAAGCACTCGGCCTCGTGGCCGTCCCCGGGCAGACCCACGGTGTACTCGACCTCGGCCTGCCTGACCCGCTCCGCAAGCTCGCTTTCGTCGTGGGGCACCGCCTCGCCGGCCACGCAGAGCTGGATTCCCTCGATCGCCACGTCGACCGGCAGCGGCGCGCTGCCGGGAACGGCCATGCCGGCGGCCTGGGCGATCCTCCCCCAGTTGGGGTCGCCGCCGTGCAGCGCGGTCTTGACCAGCGGAGAGTTGGCCACCGCCCGGGCCACCCGCTCGACCGAGGGGCCGTGGCCGCCCCGCACGGTCACCCGGCCGACACGCTCGGAGCCCTCGCCGTCGCGGACGATCGAGATGGCCAGGGCGCGCAGGAGCTCATCGAGGGCGCGACCGAAGGTCTTCTCGTCCTCGCTCTCGGGCTCGACGGCGACGCCGGAGTCGCCGCTGGCCATGAGGATCACCGTGTCGTTGGTGGAGAGCTGGCCGTCGACCGAGATCCGGTCGAAGCTGCGCTTGACGGTCACGCCGAGGAGCAGGTCGGCGGTCTGCTCCTCCAGGCGCGCATCGGTCTGGATGAAGCAGAGCATGGTGGCGAAGCTGGGCTGGATCATCCCCGCGCCCTTGGCCTGGGCGCTGATCCAGACCTCCCCGCCGGAGAGCTCGACCTCGATCGAGGCGCGCTTCTCGAAGGCGTCGGTGGTCATGATCGCCTGCTGGAAGGCCTCGTCGCCGGCGGCGTCGATCGTTCCCGCCAGCTGGCTGACCGCCGCCTGGACCGGTGCCGGGTCGAGCGGGACGCCGATCACCCCGGTCGAGCAGACGGCAACCTGCGAGAGCTCGAGGCCCAGGTCCCGGGCCGCCGACTCCTGGATCGCCTCGGCGGCCGCGATGCCGGCCTGGCCGGTGGCCGCGTTGGCGTTGCCGGAGTTGACCACCACGGCGTTTATGTCCTCCAGGCGGCAGCGCTCCCGGGTAACGAGCACCGGCGCGGCCTGCACGCCGGAGCGCGTGAAGCGGGCGGCGCTGGTCACGTCGCGTCCCTCGCCGAGAATCACGCCGACATCGAGGGCGCCGGAGGGCTTGAGGCCGGCCGCGATCCCGCCGCCGGCAAAGCCGGTCGGCAGGCCGCCGGCGACCTCCCGGGCGCCCTCGGGAAGCTCCACCCAGCGGGAGTCGAAGAGGCCCGCGATCCGGGTCACGAGATCCCCGCGGCCTCGTCGAGGCCGAGCATCAGGTTGAGGTTCTGGACCGCCTGGGAGGAGGCGCCCTTCCAGAGGTTGTCGATGGCCGCGAAGACGAAGAGCCGGCCGGTGCGCTCGTCGGGGTGGACGTGGATCCGGCAGATGTTGGTGGCCTGCACGTCCTTGACGCCGGGCATCCGGTCGGTGAGCTCGACGAACCGCTCGCCGCCCCAGCTCTCCTCGTAGAGGGCGCCAGCGCCGGCCGGGTCGTCGACCTGCAGGTAACAGGAGACCAGCTCCCCCTGGTCGAGCGGCACCAGGTGCGGCGTGAAGGCCACGGTGATCCCCTGCGCCCCGGCGGCGGCCAGCTCCTGGTCGATCTCCGGCATGTGCCGGTGGCGCCCGACGCCGTAGGGGTGGACGTTCTCGTCGATGCTGACGAAGTGGGTCACCTCGGTCGGCTCGCGGCCGGCGCCGGAGACCCCGCTCTTGGCGTCGATCACCACGTCCCGCAGCTGCCCGGCCACCGGGGCCAGAGCGAGCAGGGCGGCGGTCGGGTAGCAGCCCGGGTTGGCCACCAGGCCGGCCCCGCGGATCTCCTCGCGGTAGAGCTCGGGCAGGCCGTAGACCGCTTCGCCGATCAGCTCCGGCGCGGTGTGGGGCACGTACCACTCCTCGTAAACGCCCTGGTCGCGCAGCCGGAAGTCGGCGCTGAGGTCGACGACCTTCACGCCGCGCTCGCGCAGCGCCGCCACTACCGGAGCCGAGGCGCCGTGCGGGTAGGCGACGATCGCCGCGTCGACGTCGCCGTGGCGGCCGGCGTCGAACTCCTCGAGGACGAGATCGACCCGGTGCTGGGGGTAGAGGTCGCGCAGCCGCTCGCCGACGTTGGAGCGGCTGGTCGCGAACGCCAGCTCGAGGCCCGGGTGGCCGTCGACCAGCGCCGCGGCCAGCGCGCCGGAGTAGCCGGAGGCGCCGGCGACGAGTATCCGGGGCTCAGCCACGCAGCTCGCCCCCGAGCTCGGTCTCGATGGCGGCGACGATCTTCTCGCGCAGCGGCGCGACCTCCTCGTCGGTGAGGGTGCGCTCCGGGTCGCGGAACTAGACGTGGACGGCGAGCGAGACGCGCCCCTCCCCCACCTGGTCGCCGGAGTAGACGTCGAAGACCTCCACCGCGTCGACCAGCTCCCCGCCGGCCTGGCGGATGGCGGCCACCAGCTGCCCGGCGGACACGGTGGCGGGGAGGATCGCCGCGAGGTCCTCGCGGACCGGCGGCACCGAGGCGAACGCCTCGAAGCGGGCCGGGTCGGGCGCGGCCTGGGCCAGCGCGCCCAGGTCGATGGCCAGGGCGGCGACCGGGCCCTCCAGCCCCCACTGGGCGACGATCGCCGGATGGACCTCGCCGAACCAGCCACGGTCGCCTTCGGCGGTGGACACCGTGGCCGCCCGGCCAGGCTGCAGGAAGGCCGGGCCGCCCTCGCGCGGCTCCCAGGCGGCCCCCAGGGCGCCCATCAGGTCGTCGACCAGCGCCCGCGCGGTGAAGATCCCCGCCGTCTGCGGCTCAGAATCCAGCCAGGTGGGCGGCCTCACCGGCCCGGCGAGCAGCGCGCCGAGCTCGTGGCGCTCGTCGGCGGGCAGGGGCGCGCCGGCCGGCGCCGGCGCGTAGACCGTGCCGGACTCGAACAGGGCGATCCGCCCGGCCCCGCGGGAGCGGTTGAGCGCGGCGAGGTCGAGCAGCGAGGGCAGCACCGTCGGGCGCATCGCCGACTGGGCCTCGCTCATCGGGTTCTCGATCCTCACCAGTTCGCCTTCGGTGAAGCGGGCCAGCGCGGCCGGGTCGCCGAACGACCAGCCGACCACCTCGCGCAGGCCGCGGCCGGCCAGCAGGTCCTCGGCCCGGCGCACGAGCGCCTGGGCCGGGGTGAGCCCCCCGGCGCGGCCGCTGCGGTTGGGGGGCAGCGTCGCGGGCAGCTCCTCGAAGCCCTCGATCCGCGCGACCTCCTCGATCAGGTCGGCCTCGCGGGTCACGTCGCGGCGGCGGAAGTGCGGGACGGTGGCCTCAAGCCGGTCGCCGGAGAGCTCGACGCCGAAGCCCAGCGAGCCGAGGATCTCAGCGGCGCGTTCGATGGTCACCGGCGAGCCGAGCAGGCCGCTGAGCCGCTCGGCCCGCAGCGTCACCGGCGCCCCGGGCTCCCCGGGGCCGCCGACGTCGACGGTGCCGGGCAGGAGGGTCGCACCGGCCAGCTCGCAGATCAGGGCGCTGCCCACGGCGAGCGCCTCGAGGGCCCCCTCCGGCGAGAGCCCCTTCTCGAACCGGGCCGAGGCTTCGCTGCGCAGGCCGAGGCGCTGGGCGGTGCGGTTGATGTTGGCCGGGTCCCAGACGGCGACCTCGAGCAGCACGCGCGTGGTGCCCTCGCCGACCTCGGAGCGCTGGCCGCCCATCACGCCGGCCAGCGAGGTGACGCCTTCCTCGTCGGCGATCACGCAGATGTCGGGATCGAGCTCGCGCTCTTCGCCGTCGAGGGTTACGAGCTTCTCGCCCGGGGCACCGCGGCGCACGACCAGCCGGCCGCCGGCGATCCGGTCCAGGTCGAAGGCGTGCAGCGGGTGGCCGCAGAGCAGCATCACGTAGTTGGTGATGTCGACCACGTTGTTGATCGGCCGCTGCCCGGCGGCGCGCAGCCGGTCGGCGAGCCACGCCGGCGACGGGCCGATGGTGACGTTCTCGAAGACGCGGGCGGTAAAGCGCGGGCAGAGCTCCGGCGCCTCGACGACGACCTCGATCCCCTCCGGCGCCTGGCCGAGGGTGGCCTGGCCCGGGTCCTGGGCCCACGGCGGATCGGCGAGCGGCGCGCCGGTGGCCGCGTGGACCTCGCGGGCCACCCCGTAGAGGCCCAGGCAGTCGGGCCGGTTGGGGGTGATCTCCAGCTCGAGGACCGCGCCGGGGGCAGGGAGCGCCTCTTCGAGCGCCGTGCCGGGCTCGGGGGCAGGCTCGAGGACCATGATCCCGTCGTGGTCTTCCCCGAGCCCGAGCTCGCGCTCGGAGAGGATCATCCCCGCCGAGGCCACGCCGCGCAGCTTGGACTTCTTGATCTTCGTGCCGTCGGGCAGCCGCGCGCCGGGCAGCGCCACCGCCACCGCCTGCCCGGCGGCGACGTTCGGCGCGCCGCAGACGATGGTGGAGTCCTCGCCGGCGCCGACGTCGACGGTGCAGACGCTGAGGCGGTCGGCGTCGGGGTGCTTCTCGCACGAGGTGACCCGGCCGACGACGAGCTTGTCTCCGGCGACCGATGCGCCCTCGTGGACGCGGTCGACCTCGGTGCCGGTGAGGGCCAGGCGCTCGGCGAGCTCACCGGGCCCGATGCCGGGCTGGACGTACTCCTCGAGCCATTCGACGGGAACGAGCATCGCTGCCTCAGGCGTACTGGCGCAGGAAGCGCAGGTCGTTTTCGTAGAAGATCCGCAGGTCGGGAATCCCGTGGCGGAGCATCGCGATCCGCTCGATCCCCAGCCCAAAGGCGAAGCCCTGGTGGCGCTCGGGGTCGTAGCCGCCGTCGCGGACCCAGCCGAAGAC
>CAIKSH010000018.1 GCA_903830015.1 uncultured Solirubrobacterales bacterium
CCCCTCGCCGAGCCCGGCACAGGCCTCGTCGACCTCACGGGCCAGGCCCTCGGGAAGCTCGCTCCCCCAGGCCTGGGTCGCAGCCGCGGCCATCCGCTGCAGGTGGGCGTCGAGCGCTACCGGGCGCCCGCCGCGCACCAGGACGGTCTCGAGCAGGCCCCCGTCGATGCCCGGCCGCGGCTCGGGCTCCGGCCCGTGGCGCTCGAGCCGGGGCACGGCGAGGGCGCCGAGCGCCGAAAGGGCCGGCTCCTCCTCTAGCTCGCCTCCGACCGCGGCCAGCAGCGGCCGTGCCTTGGTCAGGCATTCGCGGGCCTCGGCGGCGGGATCGGAGTCGGCGACGATACCGCCGCCCACGTCCAGCCACGCCTGGCCGCCGCGGCTCTCGATCGTCCGGATGGCGACGCTCAGCTCCAGCCCGAAGGCCGGCGAGGCAAAGCCGATCGCCCCGCAGAAGGCCTGCCGGGTGGCTCCCTCCAGCGAGCTGATCACGTTCATCGCCGCCAGCTTCGGCGCGCCGGTCACCGAGCCGGGCGGGAAGAGGGCGCTGACGATCTCGCCGTCTCCCACCCCGGGCCGGCGCTCGGCCGCCACCTCGGAGACCAGGTGCCAGACCCCGGCGTGCGGGCGCACCTCGGCCAGGGCCTCCACCTTCACCGAGCCGAAGCGCGCCACGCGGCCCAGGTCGTTGCGCACGAGGTCGACGATCATCACGTTCTCGGCCCGGTCCTTGGTCGACGAGGCGAGCTCGTCCCGTTCGGCCCATGACTCGGCCTCGTCGGCCGGGCGCGGGCGGGTGCCCTTGATCGGGGCGCTGAGGAGACGGTCACCCCGGCGCTGGACGAACAGCTCGGGCGAGAGGCTGGCCACCGAGCCCCAGGGCCCCGAGAGGAAGGCGGCCCGGTCGGGCTGCAGCTCGCCGGCGCCGGCTACGAAGAGGTCGACCAGCGGCGATGAGAGCCCCGCCCGCAGCCGCATCGAGAGGTTGGCCTGGAAGACGTCGCCGGCGGCGATCCGCTCCCGGCACGACTCGACGGCCATCGCGTGGCCGACCGATCCGGGCGCCGACCGCCAGCGCGTGGGCAGCGGGGCCTGCGGCCTCACGCCGCGGGCCAGCCTCTCCGCGAGGGTCCCGAAGCGCTCCTCGAGCACCGGCGCACGGGCCTCGGTCCACAGCGCCTCGAACCACCAGCGCCCGTCGGCGTCGAGCCGGAGGAGGTGGTCGTAGAAGGCCAGGGCCGGGGTGCCGAGCGCCTCGCGCTCGGGCGGCGCCGGGTCCATGCGCTCCAGCCGGCGGCCCAGGCCGTAGCCGAGCACCCCGAACCAGCCGCCGCCGACGAACCCCTCCGGCGTTTCGTCCAGCTGCGGCTGCCGGTCGAGCGTGGCGAAGGGATCATCGTCGGGCCCGGCCACGGCGACCGGCTCGCTGCCGACCAGCGCCTGGGCGCCGGCCCAGCGGCCCGACAGCGCGAAGGCCCAGCGGTCAGACCCGACGAGCAGGGCCGCCGAGCGGGCGTCTACCGGCCCGTCGAGTGGCCGGCGGACCGCGCTGGCCTGGCCCGCCGGGAGGCTGGCGTTCAGAGCGCTCCCTCGAGCGCCGGCGTCCGGGCCGGCTCCTCGCCCACCGGCCGCACGTCCACGGCGACCACCTTGTACTCGGGGCACGAAGTGTTGACGTCGGCCGAGGCGCCGACGAGGAGGTTGGTGCGCACCTCGGGGAAGTGGAAGGCGGTGAAGACGTTGCCGGGCTCGATCGCCTCGGTCACGTGGGCGGCGATCTCGATCCGGCCAACCCGGCTGCGC
Organism: uncultured Solirubrobacterales bacterium; assembly: GCA_903830015.1. GTDB lineage: Bacteria > Actinomycetota > Thermoleophilia > Solirubrobacterales > Solirubrobacteraceae > F1-60-MAGs163. The sequence continues at coordinate 1,801 of CAIKSH010000018.1, forward strand.
ACGGAGACCAGGTCCCCGTCGGCGATCCACAGCCGCTCGGCGTCGTCGGGATGGATCTCCAGCACGTCGTGGTCCATCAGCTCGAGGTTGGCCGTCCGGCGCGTCATCGTGCCGGCGTTGTAGTGCTCCAGGCGCCGACCGGTGACCAGGGTGAGCGGGAACTCGCCGTCGGGAGCGTCGCC
>CAIKSH010000019.1 GCA_903830015.1 uncultured Solirubrobacterales bacterium
CGCCGACGTTGGCGTCGCCGCCCGAGCGCCTGAGCCTCCATTACTGGCCACGTTGCACGGATGCGCGCCCCGGTTGTCGCCGATAGTCGAGCGAAGCTCCTTCGGCTTGGCCTCGAGATTTTTCTCGAAGAGCGTTTTGGTCGCGCCCTCCACCCGAAGGTTCACCTTTACCGCGGCGGGTGACGCCACGGGCACTGCCAACGACATCAGCGTGGCGCAGGCCACGGCGACGCCGGTCATTCGCTTGCTGCTGAACATGAGCAACCCCTTTCCTCGAGGGTCTATGTGCTTTTGGCCGGAGGCAGGTCTCCTGGCTCCCGGGCCTACCAGCCGCGCCTTCCCGGCGCTCGTCGCGCCAGTGGCCTCATGCGGCTGGCCTCACCCGGTCACAGTGGCGGGTCCGCGCCGGTCTCTCACCGGACTTCCCTTCACCACCGGCCCTATCGCGGAGGAGCCTACACGACCGGTACGCTCGACCGGTGACGGTCAACCTGACGAAGATCTACACCCGCCTCGGCGACGATGGCGAGACCCACCTGGGCGACATGAGCCGCGTCCCGAAGACCGACGAGCGGATCGAGGCCTACGGAACGGTTGACGAGCTGAACGCCCAGATCGGGGTCGCCCTCACCGTCGACGGGCTGCCGGCCCAGTACGCGGAGTGGCTGCGCCACATCCAGAACGACCTCTTCGACGTCGGCGCCGACCTCTCGGTCCCGGGCAGCGAGGGTGGCGACGACAGGCTTCGCGTGCTGCCCGAGCAGGTGGCCTGGCTCGAGGAGCGCTGCGACGAGGTGAACGCCGGCCTGGAGCCGCTGAAGTCGTTCGTCCTTCCCGGCGGCACCCCGGCCGCCGCCCAGCTCCACGTCTGCCGCACCGTCTGCCGGCGCGCCGAGCGGCGCACTCTCCAGGTCGATGGGGCCAACCCCGAAACGATCCGCTACCTGAACCGGCTCTCCGACCTGCTGTTCATCCTGAGCCGCGGGGCCAACGCCGGCGACGAGCCCCTCTGGGAGCCCGGCCGCTTCCGCGAGTGACCGGCCGGCCCCGGGCCGGTCAGGTGACTATCCCTCCGCGCCGGCGCGGTGTGGACCGGTAGAGGATCTCCGTCACCTCGGCCTCGACCCCCGGGGCGCTCGTCGGCGGACCACTGCGCATCAACTCCCGGCCCAGCCGCAGACGCCCGAGCGGACGAACAGCGAACGCGACGGCCAGAATGAGGAAGACCATCGGCACCGCGATCGTCAGAACAATCGTCCAGGGCGACCCCGTGTCCACCTCGGCGCTCGCCGGGTTGGCCCGGTTGTAGATCACGGTTACCGGGCTGCCTGGCGAGCGGCTGCACAGCGCACTGGTCGAGACGCGGCTGCCGGCGCTCCACTGTCGGCCGGCCGCGGTGAAGGTGGCCACCACCGAGCACCCGCCCCGGCCCCCGCTCGCAACCGACTCGACCGACCCCTGCGTGCGGACCGGGTTGTCAATCGGCACCCTCACGAAGAGCAGCCAGAAGGCCAGGCCCGTGGCGATGGCAGCGACCAGGAAGGCCGCTGTGCCCCAGAGCCCGCTCCGGCGCTGCCGGCGCGCTGCTCCGGGAGGCCGGGGCAGGCCGAACACGGCGTCTCGAACCAGCACCTCGCCGGTCTCGTACGGGTAACGGCCGGCAACCTCCTCCAGGCCCAACCGGCGACATGACCGCTGGACGTCCACGGGAGATGTTGTACCGCGCCGGGCGATTGACTTCCCTGCGCGGGCGCGCCCCAGAGGCGCTACAGGGGAGTACCGCCAAGGGGATTCGAACCCCTGTTTCCGCCGTGAGAGGGCGGCGTCCTAGTCCCCTAGACGATGGCGGCCAGCTGCGGGCAAGGCTAGCAACGGCCCGGTGCTATTGTCGCCGGCCGGCCGCGCGGATGTGGCGGAATTGGTAGACGCGCACGGTTCAGGACCGTGTGGAGGCGACTCCGTGGAGGTTCGAGTCCTCTCATCCGCATCCCGGCCGTGCGGGTAGGGTCGACCGGTGCGCGCCCTTCTGCTCACCGACGGGACGGCGCTCGGAGCGGCCACCGCCGACGCGCTGAAGAAGCAGGGAGTGCCGGTGGCGGTCGTTCGGGACCCCAGCGACCGCGCGGTGGCGCGCGAGCTGCAGGCCGGCTTCTCCAGCGTCGCCGTGATCGCCCGGGACGACGTGGTCGCGCTGCGGCTGGCCCTTATCGTCGAGCACTTCCAGCCGGGCATCCAGCTCCTGGTAACAGTCTTCGACCGGACTATCGCCGGCCAGCTGCAGAGGTCGGTGCCCGGCTGCCGGGTGGTGTCCCTGGCCGGCATCGCCGCCCCCGAGCTTGCCGACGCCTGCCTGGCGGGCTCTCCTGCCGGCGGGCCGTCCCTCCCGGTGCGCCTGGCCGACCAGCTGGCCGGCGCCTTCAACCCGGTCTACGCCGGCGCGAGGATCCTGCTCGCCGGCCTGTTCGGCCTGCTCGCCCTCCTCGTGATCGACGCGATCCTCCTCGCCTCCGTCCTCGGCCTGGGCGCCGTCGATTCGCTCTACGGCGCAGCCCGGACGCTGACCACGGTGGCCGCCGAGCCTGAGGTCTCAACCGGGCCGGCGTGGCTGAAGCTCTTCTCCGCGGCGAGCATGCTGCTCACCGTCGCCTTCGCGGCGATGTTCACCGCCGGCCTGGTCCAGCGGCTGCTCGACCCCAGGCTGGCAACCATCTTCGGCCGCCGCTCGATCCCGCGCCGGGACCACGTGATCGTCATCGGCCTTGGACAGGTCGGCCTGAGGCTCTGCACGCTGCTCAAGGAGCTCGGCGTACCGGTCGTCGCCGTCGAGGTTGACCCCGCCGCCCCCAACGTGAGGCTCGCTCGCGGATACGGCGTGCCGGTGGTGATCGGCCACGGAGAGGACCGGGGCGTGCTGGAGAACGTCGGCGTCGGCCGCGCACGGGCGCTGGCCGCGGTCACCTCCAACGAGCTGGCCAATGTCGAGATCGCGGTGGCGGCCCGGGCCGCCCGGGAGAGCCTGCGCGTGGTGATGCGCATCCGCGAAGGCGACCTCGCCGACGAGACCCGCGCCCTGGTGGGGCTCGGCACGGTCTGCGACATCCATGCGCTGGGGGGCGAGGCGCTGGCCGCAGCGGTGGCCAGCGAGCCGCCGGCAGGCTTGTCGGCCGGGCGGGCGGCGCCACCCGACCGCATCGACCGGTGAACCGCAGGGTTACACTCTCCGTAATGGGTTCGATGAGGAGGCTCTTCCCCACGGCCGCCCTGGCGGCCTGGCTGACGCTGCTGGCCGTTCCGGCCGCGTCTTTGGCGCAGGACCCGCCCGCCGTGGTCAAGCCCGAGCTTCCGGAAGGCACGGTCACTAAGACTTACCGCTTCGCCCTGGACGTCAAGCCCGGGCAGAACCTCAATCTCTACGACTACCTGAACAAGCCCGGGGAGCGCCCGGCCGAGAACGGCTGGATCGTCGGCTTCCGGCCCAACCTCAAGCGGATGGACG
>CAIKSH010000020.1 GCA_903830015.1 uncultured Solirubrobacterales bacterium
CAGGTGCCGGCGGCGATCAGCTCCATGGCGATCACCGGGTTGATCGCCGTCTGCCAGACCACGGCCTGGCTGCCGTCGCGCTCCATCGTCTCGGCGTTGTCGGCCACGTGGTAGATGTAGGTCGCGCGCGGCTCGCCGTCCTTCCCGGTGCCGGTGACCAGGGTGCCGGCGCAGGTCTTGCCGGTCATCTTGTCGCCCAGCTCCGCGGGGTTGGGCAGCGCCGCGGCGACCACGTCGCGCGGGCTGACCATCTGGCCGCGCACGTCGATCGGGTCGGTGCCGTCGAGGCCGAGCTTGTTGAGGGTGCGCAGCACCTCGATGAACTCGTCGCCGAGCCCGTACTTGAAGGTGCATCGCCGGCAGTCGACCCAGCGCGGGATCAGCAGCACCTCCTCGTGCTCGACGTTGACGCACTCGACCGGCCCGATCCCCTCCGGGAAGTCGAAGACCTCCGGCTCGGAGAACGGCTCGGTGGTAAACCAGCCGCGATCCTTCTCCCAGATCACCGGCGGGTTGAGGCACTCCTCGATCGTCGTCCAGATCGAGAAGGTGGGGGCGAAGTCGTAGCCGGCGATCTCCAGGTTGGCCCCGTCGCGCACGCCGGCCTCGTCGATCTCGCTGAACAGGTGGTCGGCGGCGTAGCGGGCGGCCACGTCAGAGAAGCCCGGCTCGACGCCGATACCGATCAGGGCCAGCTGCCCGGCACGCTCCCAGGCCGGCGAGGCCTCAAGCTGGGCGTCGCCGAGCTTTACCCCGGTCTCCTCGAACGGGCGCTCGGGGTGGGGCTCGGAGAGGGTGCAGGCCATGTCGAGGTAGGTGCAGCCGGCCTCCAGGGCGGCCTCGAAGATCGGCGGGTTGAGCCGCGGGTCGCAGGCGTTGAGGATCACGTCGATCTCCTCGGCCTGCGCCAGGGCGACGATCGCCTGCGGGTCGGAGGCGTCCAGGGCGGCGGCGCTCATCCGCGGGTCGTCCAGGTCGTTGATCGCCGCCTGGGCGCGGGCGCCGTCGAGGTCGGTGATGACCAGGTGGTCGAAGAAGTCGCGCCGGCGGGCGATGGCGGCCGCAGCGCTGCCCACGCCCCCCGCACCGACGATCAGGATTCGCATGGCGGCGGAGCCTACCGGCTGGCGGCGTCCGCGACGAGCGCCTCGACCAGCCCGTCGGGGGTGTGGTCGGCGGCCTCCACGTCGGGCTCGAAGCCCAGCTCGCGGATCGCCTCGCTGGTCACCGGCCCGATCGAGACCAGCCTCGGCCCGGCGAGCGTGCCGGCGGCCTCGGCGAAGAAGCGCGCCGAGGAGGCGCTGGTGAAGGTGGCGTAGTCGGCGCCCAGGGCCGCCTCGCGGGCCTCGGGGGCGAGCGGCTCGGCGACCGTGCGGTAGAGGGGCAGGATCTCCACGGCGGCGCCGCGGGCGGCCAGCGCGTCGGGGAGCACGTCGCGGGCGCTTTCGGCCCGGGCGATCAGCGCGCTGGTAACCGGGACGCTCTCGAGCTCCTGCACCAGTGCCTCGGCGACCGAGCGCTCGGGCACCACGTCGGCGACGATCCCGCCCTCGGCCAGGGCGCGGGCGGTGCCCGGGCCGATCGCGGCGATCGTCGGGCCGGCCAGGGCGCGCGCGTCGCCGGCGACCTCCAGAAGCCGGGCGGCACCGTTGGGGCTGGTCACGCAGATCAGGTCGAAGCCCGCCAGGTCGGGGAGGGTCGCCTCGAGCGGCTCGGTGCGGATGGCCGGCGCCTCGACGGTGGCGGCGCCGAGCTCGCGCAGCCGGCCGGCCAGGGCGCTGGCCTGGGCGCGGGCGCGGGTGACCGCCACGGTCAGGCCGTCCAGCGGGCGGGCGCCGGGAAGCCAGCCCAGCGAATCGCCCAGGGCGGCGACCTCGCCGATCACGGTGATCGCCGGCGCCTTTATCTCCTGCGCGGCGGCGCCGTCGGCGAGCGTCCCGAGGGTGGCGATCACCTGGCGCTGGCCGGGCAGCGTGCCCCGCTCGATCACCGCGGCCGGCTCGGAGGCCGGTCGGCCCTCCTCGACCAGCTTCCCGGTGATCCGCGGCAGGCTCTTGACGCCCATGTAGAAGACGAGCGTCCCCGGGAAGGCGGCGAGCGCCTTCCAGTCGATCTGGGTCTCGGGCTTGTCGGGGTTCTCGTGGCCGGTGACGAAGGCCACCGCGCTGGAGACCTGGCGCTGGGTGACCGGGATGCCGGCGTAGGCCGGGGCGGCGATCC
>CAIKSH010000021.1 GCA_903830015.1 uncultured Solirubrobacterales bacterium
GCGGGTTCATGCCGGTGGCCACCGCCGTCGCGGTGCTGGCAATCGCCCTCGGGGTCCGCCGGCGCGACTCGCTGTTCGACACGGTCGGCGGCGACCCGGCCTGGGTGGCCGCGATCGGGGGCTGCGCGGCGGTCGGAGTGGGGGGCGCGATCTTCAACGATTCCGGCCCGGTGCTCCTGATCATCGCGACCTTCGTGGCCGCCTGTGCGGTCCTATACCTGCGCGGCCGCCCGCTGGCCGCAGGCGAGGACGGACGCTAGGCTTCGGCGATGCGGATCGCCCTGGTCTCGCCCTATTCCTGGACCTATCCGGGAGGCGTAACGCGCCACATCGAGGCGCTGGCCGAGGCCCACATCGCCGACGGGCACGAGGTCACCGTCTTCGCGCCGGCCGATCCTCCCGACCGCCTCAGCGAGCGGCTTCACCGCGGTGCCGAGCCCCAGCTCCACCGGCGCCCGCACTACCTCGTCGAACTGGGCCGGACGGTCGGGATTCCCGCCAACGGCGCGGTCTCCAACCTCACCTTCTCTCCCGCGGCGCTGGCCCGGCTCGGCCGTGAGCTCGACCGCGGCGGCTTCGACGTGGTCCATATCCACGAGCCGGTGGCCCCGCTGCTCAGCTGCGGTGCGCTGAGCCGCAGCGACGCCGCCCGCGTAGCCACCTTCCACACCTACTCGACCGGCCTGGTGGGCCCGGCGATCGCGAACGCGCTGGGTGCCCGGCGCCGGATGCGGCGCGGGCTGCACGCCCGGATCGCGGTATCCGAGGCTGCCTCGTGGACTGCGCGCAGGTTCTACGGCGGGCGTTACGCGATCGTCCCGAACGGGGTCCACGTCGAGCCGGCCGAGCCGGCGCCGAAGGCGGCCGGCGAGCCGGGGCGCCTGCAGATCGCCTTCGTCGGCCAGGCGGTCGAGCGCAAGGGGCTGGGGATGCTCCTCTCGGCCTTTCAGGGGCTGCGGGAGCACGTCGCCGCCGAGCTGGTGATCGTCGGGGCCAACGCCGAAGAGGTCGAGCCGATGCTGCTCGATCGCTCGGGGATCACCGTGCTGGGCCGCGTCGACGACGAGCGCAAGCGGGAGGTCCTGGCCGGGGCCGACGTCCTGTGCGCACCGTCGCTCGGCGGCGAGAGCTTCGGCATGGTCCTCACCGAGGCCTTCGCGGCCGGCACCCCGGTGGTGGCCAGCGACATCGCCGGCTACCGCGACGTCGTGGAGGACGGGGTGAACGGGATCCTCGTCGCGCCCGGCGATCCGGTCGAGCTCGCCGAGACCCTCCGGGCGCTGGCGCTCGACCCGGCCCTGCGCCGGAAGCTCGCGGAATCGGCCGCCGCTTCGGCCCAGCGCTTTGCCTGGCCGCGGGTCGCTCACGAGGCCCGCGAGGTCTACGCCGAGGCGATTGCCGCCCGCCGCGCCGAGCTGCCGGCCCGGGGCCCGGCCGCCCGTCTGCGCCAGGCCGTCTCGCCGGCACCGGCCGACGGGCTCGCGCCGGTTCCCGCCCGGCGCCTGCCCACCCTCGAGCCCGAGCCTCCCGGAGGCTGGGCGCGGTTCCGCATGCGCCGGGCCGCCCGCCGGATCGGCCTGGTCGTGGCCGGCGCGCTCGCGGTCGGCCTGTCGGCAATCGCCCTGCACCACGTCGGCGTCGACCGGGTGGCGGCGAGCCTGCTGCGCTCGAGCCCGGTCTGGGTCCTCGCTTCCATCGCCGTCATGGCCCTGTCGATGTTCCTGCGCTCGGTCTCCTGGCACGTGATCCTCTCCGTGGCGCTGCCCGACCGGCTGCTCTCCTGGATGGCGACGCTTCGCGCGACGGCGATCGGCGTGCTCATGTCGGCGACGCTGCCCGCCCGCCTGGGGGAGCCGGCCAGGGCGATCGTCATCTCGCGGCGGGCCGGCGACCCGCGCGAGACGATGCCGGCCGTCGTGGGAACGCTGGTCTCGCAGACGGTGATCAACGTGGTCGCGCTGGTCCTTCTCGGCCTGATCGCCTTCTCGAGCGTCCCGATCTTTGACCGAAACCACGGGGCGCTGGTCGTCTTCGCCATCGGGCCGGCGCTTCTGCTGCTCGTCGTCCTGGCCCTGCCGCTCGTCCTCAAGGCCGGGGCCAGCGGCTCGAGCCGGGTGCAGGCCGTCCTGGGGCCGGTGCGGGTCGCCGCCCAGCGGGCCCGCAGTGGCCTGAAGGTCTTCCTGAAGCCCCGCGCCGGGGCCGGCGCCGTCGGGGCGCAGCTGGCGGCCTGGGCGCTGCAGGCGCTCTCGTGCTACCTGCTGCTCGTCGCCCTCGGCCTCAACGACCGGGCCGGCATAGGGGCGGCGGCGGCGGTCCTCCTCGCGGTCAACGTCACCGCCCTGATCCCGGCCACCCCGGCCAACGTCGGCGTCTTCCAGGCGGCCTGCGTAGCCGTGCTGACCGGCGCTTACGGAATCAGCGCTGCCGACGCGCTTGGCTACGGGATCGTCCTTCAGGCGGTGGAGCTCACTACCGCGGTGGTGATGGGCGTCCCGGCGCTCCTCGGGGAGGGGCTGACCTGGAAGGACGTGCGCATGCGTGCCATCCACAGCACGCCGGTGCGCCTGGGGCCGGTCGAAAAGCAGGCCGGGCTGGGCCGGGTAGAGGCGTAGGATCGCCGGCGCCGGCGGCGAAAGACCAGCCATGGCCACCGCCTGGGTCTACATGCTCCGCTGTTCGGACGGGAGCCTCTACACGGGCTGGACGATCGACCTCGATCGCCGCATGGAGGCCCACAGTTCCGGGCGGGGTAGCCGCTACACGCGCAGCCGGCTTCCCGTGACCCTCGCCGCCTCGTTCCGGATGGAAGACCCGGCCTCGGCGCGCCGCGAGGAGTTCCGGATCAAGCGGCTGAGCCGGACCGAGAAGCTGGCCCTGATCGCCCGCTGAGGCTCAGGCCGGCGATTCGGCCGGCTGGTCTTCGCCCTCGTCCACGGCGACCGGGTCGCTGTCGGGCAGGTCCGCGAGGCGCGAAGGATCGCGGTTGCTGCCGGCGATCACCTCGTCGCGGCGCTGGCGCTCGCTGGTGGGCAGGCGGCCGGACTTCATGCCGAAGTAGGTGGCGTCGGGATGGTGGGCGACGAGGGCGAGCGTCGACTGCTCGGGCTCCGGTGCGAAGCCGTCGGTGAGCGTCATGCCGATCCGGGAGAGGTCGAGCAGCGCGTCGGCCTTGACGTGCTCGGCCTGGTCGGGCACCGCCGGGTAGCCCCACGAGTAGCGGCGCCCCTGGGCCTCGTCGATTCCCAGGTCGGACCGCACGCGGGCGTGGAGCCACTCGGCAAGGCCCTCGGCGGTCTGGACCCCGAGGCCGTGGACGAAGAGCTGCTCGGCGAACTCGCCCTCCTCCTCGAGCCGGGCCATGAGGTCGGTCACCTCGGCGCCGGCGGTCACCGCCTGGAGGGCGATCACGTCGAGCTCGCCGGAGTCCTTCGGGCGGAAGAAGTCGGCGAGGCAGATCCGGTCGTGGCCGGGCTGGCGCGGGCAGACGAAGCGGGCGAGCTCGGTCTCGCGGTCCTCCGGGTCGAGCACGACGATCTCGTTGCCCTCCGAGTAGCAGGGGAAGTAGCCCAGCAGGGCGCGGGGGCGCAGGTAGTCCTGCTCGGCCCACATACGCTCCAGCCGGGGCTGGAAGTCGTCGGCCAGGAGGCGCTTCCACTCTTCCCCCTTGACGCCGCGCCCGCCCCAGTGGAGCTTGAAGAGGACGTGGGTGTCGAGGTGGCGGTAGAGCTCGTCCATGTCGACCGGGATCTCCTGGACCCCCCAGAACGGAGGCTCGGGAACCGGAACGGAGGTCGAGGCCTCCGAGCGGACCGAGTCGTCGTCGGTGGGCAGCTCCTCGGGCTCGGGCCCGCGCTCGCGCAGCGCAAGGGCCGCCTCCCGCGTTTCGCTGAGCAGCGCCTCGCGGGCCTCGGGCTCGACCAGGGCATCCATCTTGGCCAGCCCCTCGAAGGCGTCCTTGCAGAAGAAGACGCCGGGCTCGTAGATCTCGTCGGAGTCGGTGCCCCCGGGGTAGAGCGCCCTGAGCCCGAAGTCGCGGTTGATAGCGGCCCCGCCGATCAGGACCGGGTAGTCCATCCCCTGGCTCTGGAGCTCCTGCACGCAGAGCGGCATCTGCTTGGAGGTGGAGACCAGGAGGGCGCTGAGGCCGATCGCCGTCGCGTCGTGCTCCTGGGCGGCGTCGATGATCGCCTGGATCGGCACCTGCTTGCCGAGGTCGATCACCGTGTAGCCGTTGTTGGTGAGGATCGTGTTGACCAGCGACTTGCCGATGTCGTGGACGTCCCCGAAGACGGTGGCCAGGACGACGGTGCCCTTCGTGTAGCCCTCGATGCGGTCGAGGTAGTTCTCCAGCTGCGCCACGGCACGCTTCATTACCTCGGCCGACTGCAGGACGAAGGGAAGGATCAGCTCGCCGGCGCCGAACTTGTCGCCGACCTCCTTCATCGCCGGAAGCAGGACCTCGTTGAGGGTCGGTACGGCGCCGATCTTCTCTACCGAGGCGTCGATCCACTCCTCGACCCCGTCCTTGCGGCGCCGCAGGATGTGGAAGTGGAGGGCCTCCTCGGGCTCCATGCCCTCGGTCGGGTCGCCGGCTTCCTCGCCGGCGTCCTCCTCGCCCTTGGCCTCGAAGTGGGCGATGAACTTCTCCAGGGCGTCCTCGCTGCGGTTCATAACAAGGTTCTCGGCCAGCTCGCGCTCGTCTTCGTCGATCTCCCCGAACGGCGTGATGTGGTTCGGGTTGACCATCGCCAGGTCCAGGCCGGCCTCCACGCAGTGGTGCAGGAAGACGGAGTTGAGGACCGCACGGGCGGCAGGGGAGACGCCGAAGGAGACGTTGGATACCCCGAGCGAGGTCTTGACGCCGGGGAGCTTCTCCTTGATCAGCCGGATTCCCTCGATCGTCTCGACCGCCGAGGGGCGCCACTCCTCCTCGCCGGTGGTGAGGGTGAAGGTCAGGGCGTCGAAGACCAGCAGTTCGCGATCGAGCCCGTGGGCGTCGCAGAGGCCGGCGATCCGCTCGGCGACCTCGAGCTTGCGCGCGGCGGTCTTGGCCATGCCTTCCTCGTCGATGGTCAGGGCGATCACCGCTGCACCGTGCTCCACGGCCATCGGCACCACGAGGTCGAGCTTGTCGGTGCCCGCTTCGAGGTTGACCGAGTTGACGATCGCGCGGCCGGGGCTCTGGTCGAGCGCGGTGGCGATCACGTCGGGCTCGGTGGAGTCGATCTGCAGCGGCGCCGGCTGGGTCAGCGAGACCCGTTTGACGACCTCCCGCATCTGCTCGGCCTCGTCCTGGCGCTCGGTGAGCGCGACGCAGAGGTCCAGGACGTGCGCTCCTCCTTCGACCTGGTCCTCGGCGATCTGGACGATCCCGTCGTAGTCGTCGGCCAAGAGCAGTTCCTTGGCCTTGCGCGAGCCCTGTGAATTGACGCGCTCGCCGACCAGCGTCGGAGTCGGGTCCTCCACGAGCGGGCCGGCGGTCATCATCGAGCTCATCAGCGGCGCCCCGGGGGCCGGCCGCGCGGAGGGGGGCAGGCCGCCGCAGCGCTCGGCGATCGCCGCGATGTGGGCCGGCGTGGTCCCGCAGCAGCCGCCGACGATCGAGACGCCGTAGCGCTCGACGAACTCGCCGAGAACCTCGGCTAGTGGTCCTGGCTCCTCGGGGAAGATGGTCTCGCCGTTGGGGCCCTGGAGAGGAAGGCCGGCGTTGGGGATGCAGTGAACCGGAACCGGGCTTACCTCGCCCAGGTAGCGGATGGCGTCCCGCATGTCCTCGGGGCCGGTGGAGCAGTTCAGGCCGACGACGTCGACCTTGAGCCCCTCCAGCGTCGCCAGGACGGCGCGGATGTCGGTGCCCAGGAGCATCTTGCCGCCGTTGGGCAGCAGCGATACGGAGACCTGGAGGGGTACCGAGCGGCCCAGCTCGGCGAAGGCCTCGCGGGCGCCGAAGATGGCGGCCTTGACCTCGAGCATGTCCTGGGCGGTCTCGATGATCAGCAGGTCGGCCCCACCGGTGACCAGGCCGCGCGCCTGCTCCTCGAAGATTGCCACCAGCTCGCGGAAGCCGATCGCCCCGAGGGTCGGGTCGTCGGAGGCCGGCAGGTGGCCGGTCGGGCCGATCGACCCGGCCACGAAGCCCTCCTCGCCGATGGCCCGGCGGGCGATCTCGGCCGCCTTGACGTTGATTTCCATCGTGTGGTCGGCCAGGCCCCACTCGTCGAGCTTGAGGCGGCTGGCCTGGAAGCTGTCGGTCTCGACCACCTGGGCTCCGGCCTCGACCATCGAGCGATGGACGTCCTCGATCACGTCGGGGCGGTTCAGGACCAGGGCCTCATGGCACTTGCCTTTCAGGCCGCCGTAATCCTCCTGGGTCAGGTCGAACTCCTCGAGGGTGGCGCCCATGCCGCCGTCGAAGACGACGACGCGGTCGCGCACCGCGCCCAGGTAATCCCGCATTGACCGCAGGCTAGCAGGAAAATCGGGAACCTTGACAAGGTTGTGTCAAGGCTCGGGGGCCGGAAAACCGGCCCCGTGGCCGGCCCGGCCTACTTGATGAAGAGCATCTCCGAGTACTTAGGCAGCGGCCAGAGGTCGTCGGGTACGACCCGCTCGAGGGCGTCGGCCTCGGCGCGGACGCCGTCCATGGCCGGGATCACCTTGTCCCGCATGTAGCGGGCGAGTTCGAGGCCCTCCTCGGAGGGGTGGTTCTCGTTGGCCTTCTCCAGGCGCCGAAGCTCCTTGACCAGGCGGTCGGTCTTCGCGCGGACCGCCTTCTCGACCTGGGTCACCCCGGCCTCCCGGCACTCGGCGATGTAGCGGATGGCCGCCGGCAGGATCATGGTCGCGGCGATCGAGGCCGCCGTCTCGCCTTCGATGTTGAGCTTGGTCGAGTACTGCTCGACGGCCACCTCGAAGCGCGACTCGAGCTCGCGCTCGCTGAGCACGTCGTAGTTCTCGAAGAGCTTGATCGTTGACTTGTCGACCAGCCACGGCAGGGCGTCCGGCGTGGTCGGCAGGTTGGCCAGCCCCCGCTTGACGGCCTCCTTGTGCCAGGCCCCCGAGTACCCGTCGCCGCCGAAGACGATCCGCTTGTGCTTCTTCCACGTCGACTTGACGGTCTCCAGGACGGCCTGCTCGAGGCTCTTGCCCTTGGCCTGGAGGGCCTCGACGCGGTCGGTCATCATGTCGATCGACTCGGCGACGATCGTGTTGAGCGTCGTGTTGACCATGCCCAGCGACATGCTCGAGCCCAGGGCGCGGAACTCGAACTTGTTGCCGGTGAAGGCGAACGGCGAGGTGCGGTTGCGGTCGCCGCCGTGGAGCGGCAGCGGCGGCAGGACCGGCGTGCCCAGCCCGAGGAAGTTCCCGGCCGTGCTGTCGGCCGCCTTCCCGGAGGCCACGGCCTTGAAGGCGCGCTCGAGCTCGTCGCCGAGGAAGATGGAGATGATCGCCGGCGGCGCCTCGTTGGCGCCGAGCCGGTGGTCCTGGCCGACATTGGCCACCGTGGCCCGCAGCAGCTCCTGGTGGCGGTCGACCGCCGCGATAACCGCGGCGCAGAAGAACAGGAACTGGATGTTCTCGGCGGGCGTGTCGCCCGGGTCGAGCAGGTTGATGCCGGTGTCGGTGCCCATCGACCAGTTGTTGTGCTTGCCGGAGCCGTTGACGCCGGCGAAGGGCTTCTCGTGCAGGAGGCAGACCAGGCCGTAGCGCCGGGCCACGTTCTGGAGGACCTGCATGGTCAGCTGCTGGTGGTCGGAGCCGACATTCGAGTTCTCGAAGATCGGGGCCAGCTCGTACTGGGCCGGGGCGACCTCGTTGTGGCGGGTCTTGACCGGAACGCCGAGGCGCTGGAGCTCCTGCTCGGTCTCCAGCATGCAGGCGAGGACGCGCTCGGGGATCGAGCCGAAGTAGTGCTCGTCGAGCTCGTGTCCCTTGGGCGGCTTGCTCCCGAAGAGGGTGCGCCCCGTGGTGTAGAGGTCGGGCCTCTCATAGAAGTACTGCTCGTCGATCAGGAAGTACTCCTGCTCTGGGCCGACCGTCGTGAAGACGCGGACCGCCGCCTTGTCGCCGAAGGCACGCAGGGCGCGGATGGCCGACTTGGAGAGCGCGTCCATCGAGCGCAGGAGCGGGATCTTGTTGTCCAGGGCCTCGCCGGTCCAGGAGACGAAGGCGGTCGGGATGCAGAGCACCGCGCCGTTGGGGTTGTGGAGGACGAACGCCGGCGAGCTCGGGTCCCAGGCGGTGTAGCCGCGGGCCTCGAAGGTCGCGCGCAGGCCGCCGGTGGGGAACGAGGAGGCGTCCGGCTCGCCCTGGATCAGCTCCTTGCCGGAGAACTCGGCGATCGCGCTGCCGTCGCCGGTCGGCTCGAAGAACGAGTCGTGCTTCTCGGCGGTCAGGCCGGTCAGGGGCTGGAACCAGTGCGTGTAGTGCGTTGCGCCCTTCTCCATCGCCCATTCGCGCATCCCCTTGGCCACGGCGTCGGCGAGCTTGGGATCGAGCGGCTCGCCGTCGTCGAGGGTCTTCTGCAGCCGCGCAAAGACCGTCTTGGGCAGGCGCTCGGCCTGGACCGCCGTGTTGAAGACGTCGATGCCGAAGAGGCTCGAGTCCGGGGCCGTCAGGGCACCGGGTTCGAGGGTGCCGCCGTTGGCGGTCCACTGGGCAGCGAGGACATTGTGCTGGCGGGTCTTGGCGGGCATCTCTGGGGTTCCTCCTGAAGCGGTTTTCGTCGGCGAAGGTACGCGCCTTCTCTGCCGCTGACCTTATCCATCCGTACAAGGCCCGGCCCCGCGCCCTCGCCCCGCTGTACCGGGTGGCCAAAGCCCCGGCGGAAGTTTCGACATCTGTCCAATGGATCGCTTGCGCGCGACCGCCACGATCGGCCGCGATTCCCGACCTGGAGGCCCGATGAGAACCCTTTCCGCCCCGAAGATCATGTTCGCCGCCGCCGCGGCCCTGCTGGTCCTGCCGGCGTCGGCGCTGGCCGACACATTCAACTCCGAGAGCGTTCCTCAGTCGGTCGGGGTCAACACCCTCTGGGTCGTGGTCGCCGCCGTGCTCGTGATCTTCATGCAGGCCGGCTTCCTGCTCCTGGAGGTCGGCTTCTCGAGGGGCAAGAACGTGGGGACCATCGTGGCGAAGATCCTCACCAACTTCTCGATCGCGGCGATCCTCTACTGGGCGGTGGGCTTCGCGCTGGCCTTCGGCGGCGAGCCGGGCCACATCATCGGGACCCACGGCTTCTTCCTGCGGGACTTCGGGGACCCGGCCGAGGCCTTCCCGGTGATGGGCTTCTCCGACGCCACGATCGACTCCAAGTGGCTGTTCCAGTTCAGCTTCTGCGCCGTCTCCCTGGCCATCGTCTGGGGGACGACGCTCGAACGGCTGAAGTTCGGCGTTTACGTGATCTTCGCCATCCTCTTCGCCGGCCTGATCTATCCGATCGCCTCGGGCTGGGTCTTCGGCGGCGGCTGGCTCCAGGCCAATGTCGGCACCCAGGACTTTGCCGGCTCGACGGCCGTCCACCTGGTCGGCGCCACGGCTGGGCTGGCGGTCCTGCTCCTGCTCGGCGCGCGGCGGGGCAAGTACGACGCCTCCGGAAAGCCGCGGGCGATCCCCGGGCACAACATGCCCATGTTCGGCCTCGGGGTGCTGATCCTCATCATCGGCTGGTTCGGCTTCAACCCGGGTTCGACGCTCGGCGTGTTCGACGGGCGCTTCGCCGAGATCGCGGTGGTGACGCTCCTGGCCACCGGCGCCGGCGTTCTGGCCGCTGTCCTCGTCGGGTGGCTCAAGACCAAGACGATCGACATCGGCATGGCCGGCAACGGCGCGATCGGGGCCCTGGTCGCGATCACCGCGCCGTCGGGGTACGTGGCTCCCTGGGCCGGCGTGGTGATCGGCGCGATCGCCGGCGTGATCGTCCCGCTGGGGATCCTCGCCATCGACAAGCGGCTCGACGACCCGGTCGGCGCGCTCACCGCCCACGGGATCTGCGGGGTCTGGGGGACGCTGGCCTGCGGGCTGTTCACGCTTCCGGCGCTGGCCGAGTACAACGCCGTCGGCCAGGGAGGCCTCTTCTACACCGGCTCCTTCAAGCAGCTCGGCGACCAGGCGATCGGCGTGGTCGTCGTCTTCGCCTTCGTCTTCGTGGTGAGCTACGCCGTCTTCTGGGCGATAAAGAAGACCTACGGCCTGCGGGTGACCCCCGAGGAGGAGGATGCCGGCCTCGACATCTCCGAGCACGGCATGTACGGGTACCCCGAACAGTTCATCCCGGCCCCTGAGATGTCCGGGTTCGGCGCCGGAGGGCCCAGTGGTGGATACTCCGGGCCGGCAAGCGTTTCCGCGATGACGATGAGCCACAAGGAGGGCAACCGATGAAGAAGATCGAGGCATTCATCCGCCACGAGGCTTTCGAGCCGATCCGGATCGACCTGCTCGAGCTGGGGTTCCCGTCCCTCTCGATCAGCGAGGTCAAGGGCTCCGGGCGCCAGAAGGGGATCGTCGAGACCTACCGCGGGGCGGAGCTGACCAATTACCTGCGCCCCAAGGTCAAGCTGGAGTGCGTGGTCGACGACGGCGACGTCCAGACCGTCGTCGACACGATCCTCAAGCACGGGCGTACCGGCGCCGTCGGTGACGGCAAGGTCTTCGTGATCCCGGTCGACAACGCCTGGCGCGTGCGGACCGGCGAGTCGGGACCGGAGGTGCTCCAGGCCCACCCCGAGGCCGCCGACGAGGTCTGAGCCGCCGGCGCTACTCGCCGCGTTCGACTACGTCCCCGTTGGGCAGCACGTAGGACCGCCGGGGCTCCCGGGTCACCCGGACCGGGATCGTCCCGGCGGGCACGCCGCCGGAATCGGTCACGGCCCGGGCCTTCCCGTTCAGCCCGGCGGCGGCCCGGTAGTCGAGCCGGTGGGAGCCGGCCCGGACCGAGGTGAGGTTCCAGACGAAGTCGGCGGTGTCGCCGGGGTCGAGCGAACCGAGGGCCCAGGTGTTGACCATCGCCGTCTGGCCGTTGGCCGGCGGAAGGTTGATGATCCACACCGGCCGCGCCGGGTCGGCGACCTGGGGCTGCTGGGTGCGGTAGTAGAAGCCGTTGACCGTCAGGGCGATGTTGGGGATCTTCTCCTCGCCGCTGTTGCGAACCGAGATCTGGAGGCGCGAGGTCTCTCCCAGCCCCTGGCGACGGGGAAACTTGACCTTCGTGATCTCGACCGGGTAGTCGCCCGAGGGCTCGCTGGCGTCCTGGCGGGGGCCCGAGCCGCCGCAGCCCGCGGGGACGGCCGCCAGGGCGACGACAACCGCGGCCGTGGCCCCTCGCTTGGCTGCTGAACGGCCTGATCCCACGGCGCGCGACGCTACCACAGAGCCCCGCGACCATCCGGCCGGCGGGCGCCCCGGCGCGGCCGGGGTACCCGAACCGCGAGGGTGCGGCCGCGCCACCTGTTGCGGCGGGTCCGCAACCTGTCGTAACATGCGAAATCCGCAGTATCTGCGGGAAGTTTCCGGGTCAACCATGTGGAGAGGAGGGGGAGTGGCTTGAGCACCGTGAGCAGCACCGCCGAGCGAGCTGTCGCCCCCGTCCGCGACCTCTTCGAGCAGCTCGGGGACATGATGATCCTCACCGGCAAGACGATCGTCTCCGCGGTGACCCCTCCTTACCCATACGGCGGCGAGCTGGTCCAGCAGTTCCTCTTCGCGCTGCGACTCTGCTGGTTCCCGCTGCTGATCTCCACGGTCGCATTCGGTTATGGGGCCCCGGGCCTCCAGGCGGCCAACTTCCTCGTCCTGTTCGGGGCGCTGGACCGCCTCGGCGGCTTCTTCGTGCTGGCCTCGATCCGCGAGTTCGCCCCGCTGGTGACGGCGATCGTGCTGGCTGGCGTAGCCGGTACGGCAATCACCGCCGACCTCGGCGCCCGCAAGATCCGCGAAGAGCTCGACGCCCTCCAGGTGCTGGGCGTCGACCCGGTCAAGAACCTCGTCGTGCCGCGCTTCCTGGCCCTGATGCTCGTAACCGGGCTCTTCGACATCTACGCCCTGCTCTTCGGGATCTTCGGCGGCGTCATCGCCACGCTCGTCTACGACGCCCCGCTCGGCGGCTTCTTCGCCACCTTCTTCACCAATGCGTCGGTGACCGATCTCTGGGGCTCGGTGCTGAAATGCACCGGCTACGGAGCGATCATCGCCATCGTCTGCTGCTACAAGGGGATGACCGCCTCCGGCGGCGCCGCCGGCGTCGGCCGCGCGGTCAACCAGGCCGTCGTCATCTCCTTCCTGGGGATCTTCGCCTTCAACTACGTCTTCACGCAGACGCTGCTGGCCACCCACCCCGAGATCAACGTCATCAGGTAGGGGCCGGGATGCAACCGAACAGCTGGCTGAGCGTTCCCCGCGACTGGCTCGCCTCCTTCGGCGAGATCATGAAGTTCACCGGCACGGTCCTGGGCGAGGTCTTCGGCCTGAAGGTGTTCCGGTTCTTTGGCGAGGCTCTCCGCCAGTCGGGGATCCTGATCGTCTCCTCGACCCTCGTCATCTGGGGCCTGGTCTTCATCATCGGGCTTCAGTGCGGCATCGAGGGCGCTTACTTCAACCGCGCCGTCGGGTCGCCGGCCTACGCCGGGGTGTTTGCCGCCTGGTGTGACCTGCGCGAGCTCGTTCCCTACGCCTTCGGCTACATGATGGCCGCGAAGGTGGGAACCGGGATCGTCGCCGAGCTCGGCTCGATGCGCATCACCGACGAGATCGACGCCCTCGAGGTGATGGGCATCGACTCGATGACGTTCCTGTGCGGAACCCGGCTGCTCGCCGCGATGATGGTGCTGCCGTTCCTCTACATCTCGGCGGTCGGCGCCGGCTTCGCGGCCAGCTACCTCGCCGTGGTGATCCAGATCGGGGAGGTCTCCCCGGGTGGGTACTCGCTGATCTTCTGGCAGTTCCAGAACCCACCGGACCTGCTCTTCAGCGCGACCAAGGCGATGGTGATGGCGATCGTGATCGTGCTGGTCGGCTGCTACTACGGCTACACGGCGAGCGGCGGGCCGGTCGGGGTGGGAACGGCGACCGCCAAGTCGATGGTCCTGAACATCGTGCTCGTGCATCTCATCGGGATGCTCGGCACCCAGGTTTTCTGGGGCGCCAACCCGCGCGCCCCGATCGGAGGATGAGCCATGAGTAACCAGGAGAGCCCCGGAGAAGCCGGCTCGGGCCAGTCGCCCGAAGTGACCGAGCAGATCGAAAACCAGGAGATCTTCGAGGAGGAGCTGAGGGAGTCCGGCCACGAGCCGCCCAAGGGGTCCGGTCCATCCGAGGACGAGTACCGCTGGCACACCGGCCTGAACCGGCCCACCGGCGTACCCGACGCCGTCGAGTTCATCGAGGTCCACAAGGCCTTCGGTCGCAACAAGATCCTCAAGGGCCTCAACATGGGGCTGCCCGAGGGGAAGATCTCGATGATCC
>CAIKSH010000022.1 GCA_903830015.1 uncultured Solirubrobacterales bacterium
ACCTCTTCGACGCCAGGAGCCTGTGGGCCCGGCACCGCGGAATCTCGAGCGAGGGCGCGGTGCTCGTGCGCCCCGACCGGTTCGTCGCCTGGCGCAGCCCGGGAGCGGCCGGGGATCCCGAGGCTGAGCTGGGCTCGGCGCTGGACGCCGTTCTGGCCCGGACCTGATCCCAGTCGCTATGACGCTTCGCGAATCGGGCTGGTGACGGTGCCCAGCCCGTCCACTTCGACCTGGACGGTGCTTCCGGCGCGCAGGAAGATTCCCTGGACGCCGCCGACCCCGGCCGGCGTACCGGTGGCGATGATGTCTCCGGGAAGAAGGGTCATGGTGCGGGAGAGCCAGGCAACCGTCTCGGCGACCGTGAAGATCATGTCGGAGGTATTGCCCTCCTGCACGACGTCGCCGTCGAGGTAGGTGCGCAGGCCGAGGGACTGGAGGTCGCCGGCCTCGTCGAGGGTGACCAGGGCCGGCCCGCACGGAGCGAAGGTGTCGAGCGCCTTGCCGCTGGTCCACAGCTGGTTTTCCAGCTGAAGCGTGCGGGCGCTTACGTCGTTGAACGGCATTGCGCCGGCCACGTAGTCCAGGGCCTCGGACGCCTCGACCCGGTGGGCCTCCCGGCCGATGACCACGGCCAGCTCGGCCTCGTAGTCGACGTGCTCGCCGTGGACGGCGGGCAGGACGATCTCCTCGCCGTCGCCGATCAGCGAGTTGGCGAACTTGGCGAACCACATCGGGTTCTCGGGGATCTCCTTGTCGGCTTCTGCGGCGTGGTCGCGGTAGTTGAGGCCGAGGCAGATGATCTTCTGCGGGTCGGGGACCGGCGCCAGGAGGCGAACGTCGGAGCGCGGCGTTCGGTCCGCGGCCCCGGCGGCAGCGGTCCCCAGCTGCTTCAGGCCATTGGCGTCCAGGGCGGCGAGGATCCCGCGGACGCTGGAGTCCGGGGCGCCGGCGGCCTCGGCGTCGACGATATCCCCGTCGATGAGAACCCCGGCGCGGGGCCCATTTCCTGCGTCGTAGGTGACCAGTCGCATGGCGCGGAAGTGTATACAGTTGCCGCATGGTTTCCCGTATTGGCCACATGGCTCTCCGGGTTCGCAACCTGGACGAGGCCGTGGCCTTCTTCTCCGACGTCCTTCTCCTGCAGGAGACCCTCCGGGAGCAGGGGCGCTCCTACCTGACCTGCAACGATCGCCACCACGAGCTGATCCTGATCGAAGGCCCGAAGGAGGGCTGTGACCACATCGGCCTCGAGGTGGAGGGCCCCGAAGCCCTGCAGGAGACCCTCGCCGCCGCCGAATCGGCCGGTGGCCGGCGGCTCGGACCGGTGGCCGGCGAGCCGGGTATCGCCGGGGGTGAGTTCGTAGAGGGGCCTGGCGGCCACGTCTTCAAGCTCTTCTACGGGATGGAGAGCGTGGCCCCGCCACCCGACGACCCGACCGGTGTCCGGCCCTCCCGCTTCGAGCATGTCTCCCTGAAGCTGGTGAACCCCGGCCCGATGGAGCGTTTCCTCTCCGAGGGGCTCGGCTTCCAGTTCTCCGACCGCATGGGCGGCAAGATGGCCTCGTGGTGGCACTGCGACCCCGACCACCACGGAATCGCCATCCAGCGCGCGCCGGGCAACCAGCTCCACCACCACGCCTGGACCCAGTCCGACCTGAACGCCCAGGGAATGACCGCCGACCGGCTCGCCGCCCGCGGCCAGACCCTCCACTGGGGCCCGGGACGCCACGGGCCGGGGAATAACCACTTCATCTACTTCAAGGGGCCGTCCGGCGCGCTGATCGAGTGCTGCTCGGATATCGCCCAGTTCGGTCCGGAGTCGACCTACGAGCCCAGGGACTGGACCTTCCGGCCATCGTCGGTGAGCCTGTGGGGCGGCGTCACGCCGCCGCGCTTCATCCTCGCCGGCGCGCCGCTGGTTCGCGGCTGAGATGGCCGCGCGCCGGCCGCAGGCTCCCAGCCCCCAGGAGCGTCGGAGTACCGGCTACGTCTACGCGCGGCTGCGCGCAATGGTGCTGGGAGGAGAGCTGCCGGCCGGGAGTGCCCTTTCGCAGGCCTCTCTGGCCGGGGAGCTGGGGGTGAGCCGTACGCCCCTGCGCGAGGCGGCGAGGCTGCTGCAGAACGAGGGATTGCTGGTCGGGGAGCCCAACCAGCGCCTCCGGGTGGCCGACGTCTCGCTCGAGGACCTCGACCAGCTCTACGCGATCCGGGTGGCCACCGAGGCGATGGCGCTCCGCGTGGCCGTGCCGCGGATGGACGCAGGCCACGTGACGGCCCTCGAGGAAGCGCTGTCCCAGATCGAGGAGCGGGCGGTGGACGGGGGAGACTTCGACGAGGCCCACCGGCGCTTCCACCGGCTGCTGGTGGATCCGGCCGGGGAGCGGTTCGCCTCGCTGGCCGAGACCTCGTGGGACCACACAAGCCGCTACCGCGCCGCCTACCTGACCGCGGTCCCCGACGTTTCCGGCGCCCTGCTCGACGCCCAGAGCGACCACCGCCGGATCCTCGGGGCGATCCGGGCCGGCGACGGCCCACAGGCGGCCCTGGCCCTGACCGAGCACTACGGCCGCACGGCACGGGCCGTCTTCGCGGGCGCCGACGGCAGCTTCGTGCCGGTGGCGCTGGACGAGGCGATCGCCTCGGTCCGCGTGGCCTGCCGCGCCTGAGCGCAGGCTGCGGAGCGGGGGAAGGCGCGGCACCCCGGCCTTACCGGGGCACCGCGGATTCCGCTCCTCGCCGCTGCCCGGCCGCAATTGGGGGCCGGGACGGCGTGCGCCCCTCAGGGCGCGAGGGCGATCAGCCCTCCTTGACCGCCTTCTTGAAGGCGCCAAGGGCCGAGAACTTCGGCGCCTTGCTCGCGGCGATCTGGATGGTTGCGCCGGTGGCGGGGTTGCGACCGGTACGCGCCTTGCGGTGGGCGACGGTGAACTTCCCGAAGCCGGCGAGGTTCACTTCCCCGCCCGCGGCGACCGTGCTTACGATCGTGTCGAGGGCGGCATCCAGCGCACGGCCGGCCTCCGCCTGGGTGGTTCCGGTCTGTTCGGCGACCTTCTGAGCCAGTTCCTGCTTGTTCACAGCTTCTCCTTAGGGTTGGGAATCTGGGCGCAAAGCTAAAGAGCAAACCGGTCGTATTGGCGGATTTCGGCCGTATTTGCCCGCAAGAGCCCGCAAATTGGGGAAATCCTCTCGCCGTGTGGAACCCCCGCGGGTGCGAGAAAGCCCGGAAAACCGGGCCTGTGGCCTTGGGTCAGCCGCCGCAGGCCTTGTCGGCGTCGCGGCCCGCGACCTGGACTTCAACCTGGTCCTCGCTGATGCCCTGGAGCTCCTTGCCGATCTTGTCGATCTCGCCCTTCTTGGCGATTGCTGAAGCGTCACCGAGCGTATTGGCTGTTCCGTCGAGCGCCCCGGCGAAGTCCTCGAGCTTGGACTGGCAGTCCCCGCTGGCGTTGCCGGCCAGCTCCTTGACGTAGTCGCTCACCTTCGTCACCTGCTGGGATGAGGTGTCCAGGGCTTTGCCCAGGCACGTACCGACCCCCTGGGCGCCTTCCTTCTTGATCTTCTCAGGAGTTGCGCAGGCTGTCGCCTTGTCACCGGCCTTGGCCAGCTGGTCCTGAAGCGTCACTGCCTGGCGGGTGAGCCCCTCCCGCTCCTGGTCGCTGAGGGTGGAACTGCCGCAGCCGGCAATGGCGGCCGTGCCAGCGACCGCGAGGATCGGAAGGAATGCCTTGCGCGAGAGATCCATAACTACCCGAGCTTACCCGGGAGGGAGGAGGAAAGTGCCGGCTGACGGCCGTGTAGACCGCTACGCTCCCGCCGCGTGGCCGGGACGATCCTCAGCTTCAACGGGGTAAGCAAGTCGTACGGGTCGGTGAAGGCGGTCGACGACCTCAGCTTCGAGGTCGAGGCGCAGGCCGTGACCGGCCTGCTGGGCCCCAACGGAGCGGGGAAGTCGACGGTGATGAAGCTCCTGCTCGGGCTGGCCAGGGCCGGCGACGGGGAGATCGAGCTCTTCGGGGCCCGTCCGCGAACCCGGGCCTTCAGCGCGGCGGTGCGCCGCACCGGCTCGCAGATCGAGCTTCCCGCCCTCTACGACCGCGTCGGGGCCCGCCGGAACCTCGAGATCCACGGCGCCGGCTTCGGAATCCGCCGGCGCGACCCGTGGATCGACCAGGTCCTGGAGATGGTCGGGCTTTCGGCGCGCTCGGAGGACCGCCTCAAGGGCTTCTCGATGGGCATGCGCCAGCGGCTCAGCCTGGGGCTGGCCCTCCTCAACCGGCCTGAGCTGATCGTCCTCGACGAGCCGGTCAACGGCCTGGACCCCTCCGGCGTGGTGGAGATCCGGGAGCTGATCCGGTCGCTGCCCGCCGGCGGCGCCACCGTGCTGGTCTCCTCGCACCTGCTCGACGAGATCGAGCGGACCGTCGACCGCGTCCTGATCATCCGCGACGGGCGCCTGGTCGTCGCGGGCGCCATGGACGAGATCGTCTCCAGCGGCTACACGCTCGTTCAGGTGGCCCGGCGCGAGGCGCGCGATGCCGTCGACGTGCTCACCGCCTACGGAATGGGAGCCACCGCCGGCGAGGGCGGCCGCGTGCGCGTCGACACCGGCGGCCGTCCGGCCTCGGAGGTGGCCAAGGCCCTGGCCGACGCCGGCATCTACCCGGTGGAGCTGCGCCCTGAGAGCAACGACCTCGAGAGTGCCTTCCTGGGCATCGTCGAGGAGGGCGGCGGCGATGCTCAGGGTTGAGCTCCTCAAGGCCCGCCGGCTTCCCACGCCCCGGTGGGTATTCATCGTCACCTTCCTGGCCATCCTGGTGGCCTCGGCCGTGGTAATCGGCCTCAAGCCGACCGGCCAGGACGTCAACTGGTTCGTCGACGCGCCGGGCCTGGCCGGCCAGATCATGGGGCCGGTGGGCGCGATCATCCTCGGCGCCTGGGTTGCCGGGCTCGATTTCGCGAGCCGCACGATGCGGCTGACCGCCACCGTCCAGCCGGCGCGGGGACGGATCCTGGCGGCCAAGCTCACCGCAGCGGTGATCCTCGTCGTCCTCTTCTGCGCCTTTGCCTTCGGCCTGGCCTACGGGGCCGCCCGGGGCTGCGCCCTCTACGGCGACGAGCCTTTCGACTCTGCCGCGCAGCTG
>CAIKSH010000023.1 GCA_903830015.1 uncultured Solirubrobacterales bacterium
GCACGGGCGACGAGGGTCATGGTCATCGCCCACTCGCGCCGGTCCTCCTCGTCGCCGACCGAGACGGCCGAGCGGAAGACCTCCTTGTTCAGGCGGTTCACCTCGT
Organism: uncultured Solirubrobacterales bacterium; assembly: GCA_903830015.1. Classification (GTDB taxonomy): domain Bacteria; phylum Actinomycetota; class Thermoleophilia; order Solirubrobacterales; family Solirubrobacteraceae; genus F1-60-MAGs163. The sequence continues at coordinate 107 of CAIKSH010000023.1, forward strand.
TGTCCTGGCGGGCCAGGTCGGAGGCCAGGTCGACCTTGCGGCTCTCGAAGGCCAGCTTCGCCTCCACCACCTCGCCACGAACCGCCGAGCCCATGCGCAGGATCTTCTCCAGCAGCTCGGGCACCACCGGCGGCTCGCTGCCGACCAGCGGGATCAGCTTGGCGATGTTCACGCACTGGTCGCCCATTCGCTCGACGTGCTTGATCACGTGCAGGATCGCCGCCACCAGGCGAAGGTCGGCGGCCACCGGCGCCTGCAGGGCGAGCAGCGAGAGGACGCCCTGGTGGACCTCCAGGTAGCGGCCGTCGACGCGGTCGTCGTCGGCGATGACGAAGGTCGCCAGCTCCACGTCCTGGGTCTCGAGCGCCTCCAGCGAGCGATCGAGCTGCTCGATCACCAGGTCGATCGCGCCGAGTGTCTGCTCCTCGAGCAGTTCCAGCTGCTCGCGGAACTGCAGCCGTGTCGCCGAGCCGGCCACGATCAGCCGAACTTCCCGGAGATGTATTCCTCGGTCCGGGTGTCGTGCGGGTTGGTGAACATCCGGTCGGTCGGGCCGTACTCGACCAGCCGGCCGATCCGCTGGTCCTCGCCGGCGCTCAGGTCGACGATGAAGAAGGCGGTGCGGTCCGATACGCGGGCGGCCTGCTGCATGTTGTGGGTGACGATCACGATCGAGACCGTCTCCTTGAGCTCGTGCATGAGGTCCTCGATCCGCCCGGTGGAGATCGGGTCCAGTGCCGAACAGGGCTCGTCCATCAGCAGCACGTCGGGGTCGGTGGCCAGCGCGCGGGCGATGCAGAGCCGCTGCTGCTGGCCGCCGGACATGCCGAAGGCGTTGTCCTTGAGGCGGTCCTTGACGTCGTCCCAGAGCGAGGCGCGGCGCAGCGCGGTCTCCACCAGTTCGTCCATGTCGCCCTTCATCCCCTGGACCCGCGGGCCGAAGGCGATGTTCTCGTAGATCGACTTGGGGAACGGGTTGGGCTTCTGGAAGACCATCCCGATCTTCTTGCGCACCTGGACGGCGTCGACGTCGCTGGCGTAGAGGTCAACCCCGTGGTAGCGGACGGTCCCGGTGACCGAGGCGGCCGGGATCAGGTCGTTCATCCGGTCAAAGCAGCGCAGGATCGTCGACTTACCGCAGCCCGAGGGGCCGATGAAGGCGGTGATCTCCTTCTCGGGAACCTTCATGGTCACGTCGAGGACGGCCGGCTTGCCCGAATAGCTCACCGAGAGGTCCTCGGTCTGGAAAACCGGGTTGTGGATCGCGTCGTCGATGACGTCGTGATTCGCCACCTCGGGCACGGGAGCGTGTGGCATGCCGGCAGGCACCGGCGGCACCTCTCCCGGGAACCCTGCCTCCTCCTCGGCCTGGCGCTGGGGGTCCTCGCTCACGCCGGGAACCATAGCTTCGAAAAGACCGTCTTCGGGGTACATCTTCACCACTTCCTCTGGTAGCGGTTACGGAGCCAGATCGCCACCCCGTTCAGGACGGCGAGAATCACGAGCAGGACGATGATCGCCGCCGCGGCGAGGGCCTTGAAGTCCTCGTCGGGCTGGGCGGTCCAGGAGAAGATCTGGAGCGGCAGGGCGGTGAACGGCGAGTCGAGCCCGGTGGGGTTGAAGGCGACGAAGGTCGCCGCCCCGACAAGGATCAGCGGCGCCGTCTCGCCGATCGC
>CAIKSH010000024.1 GCA_903830015.1 uncultured Solirubrobacterales bacterium
CTCGAGCCGGTCGACGTCGTCGACGGTCTCGACGAGCACGATCGACTCGGGGGCCTCGCCCATCGTGCCCTCGACCTCCTCGTGGCCGTCGTGGCCGATGAGGACGATCGTGTAGCCGTCGTCGGCGAACTTCACCGCCTCGCGGTGGACTTTGGTCACGAGCGGGCAGGTGGCGTCGATCGTCTGCAGGCCGCGCCGCTCGGCGTCGGCGTGGACGGCCGGCGATACGCCGTGGGCGGAGAAGACGGTGGTCGCGCCCTCGGGAATCGAGTCGTCGAGCTCGTCGACGAAGATCGCGCCGCGCTCGCGCAGCTGCTCGACGACGTGCTTGTTGTGGACGATCTCCTTGCGCACGTAGACCGGCGCCCCGTAGAGCTCGAGCGCCCGCTCCACGGTCTGAACGGCGCGGTCGACTCCGGCGCAGTAACCGCGCGGGGCGGCCAGGAGGATCTTCCGGGGGGCGTTCACGGGCCTATGAGTGTACGTCGGTCACTGGCGCCTGAGCTCATCGACGAGCTCGAGGACCGCCTCGCCGGTGACATCCAGCGACCGGGCCGAGACCTTCGAAAGGTCGTCGGCGAGAGTGTCGCGCCACGGGTAGCCCCAGTCGATCAGGTCGACCGCCGGCACCCCGGCCTCCAGGAACGGGGTGTGGTCGTCGTAGACGGCGGCACCGGTTTCGTCCGGGAAGGCGGCGCCGACCCCGGCCCGGTCGGCGGCGGCCCGGAGCCGGCTCCAGAGGCGCCGGTCGGAGGTGGCCTCGCGGGGCAGCCGCAGGCCGCGGCCGGCCACGTAGTCCAGGAGGATCATCTGGCCGACCGAGGCGGCGTGGCGGCGCGCGTAGGCGGTGGAGCCCCTCAGGCCCGAACTGCGGGGATCGGCCGCGCCGGCCGGCTCCTCCTCGCCGTCGAACAGGACGAACCTGACCTCGCGGCCGCCGGGAACCGGCTGGGCGGCGAGCGCCCGGGACAGGGCCACCACCGCGGCCGTGCCGGCGGCGCCATCGTTGGCGCCCACGAAACCGCGAGGGCGGGCCTCGACGTCGTAGTGGGCGCCGACCAGGATCGCCGGGCGCCGGCCCGGGATCACGCCCACGACGTTGCGCAGGCCGGGATGGGCGGCGCCGACCGGTTCGAGGCGGCCTCCGGGCAGCCGGCCGCGAAGGTCCACGGCCAGCCGGCGCAGCGCCCTCGAGCCGGCCGGGCGCCAGCCGTAGACCTCGACCTGGCGTCGCAGCAGCGCAAAGGCGTAGGCCGAGTCGAAACGGTCGACGGCAGGCGTGGGGACCGAGTCGCCGGGAGCGGGCAGGAAGCGCGCGTCCACCTCGGCCGCGGCGGCGGTGCGCGCCGGGGCGCGATCGACCCACGGCCACCCGCCGATCACGAAGATGATCAGGGCCAGGGCCACCAGGATCTGGACAACCAGGACGGCGACCAGCACGCGGACCCGGGCTCCCTTTGCCGCGCCTTCGCCTTTGTCCCCGCCGGCCATCGGCTGCGAGCGTAGCCCGGGAGGGCATCTCGACGAGCCGATTGCGCAATTTCCGCGGAAGCGCGCTCGGCGTTAGGCTGTGCCGATGGCCCAGGAGCACTTCGACCGGCTTAGTGCCATCGACGTTTCCTTCCTCGCCCAGGAGGACGAGTCGGCCCACATGCACGTGGGCGGCGTCGCCGTGTTCGAAGGGCCTCCCCCGCCCTTCGAGGACTTTCTCGACCTGATCCGCGGCCGTCTGCACCTGGTGCCGCGCTATCGCCAGCGGCTCGGCTTCCCGCCGCTCAACTCGGCGCGCCCGGTCTGGGTCGACGACCCCGACTTCAACGTCCTCTACCACGTCAGGCAGACCGCGCTTCCCAGCCCCGGCGACCAGCGCCAGCTGCTGCGGCTGGTCTCGAGGGTCTTCTCCCAGCAGCTCGACCGTGACCGTCCTCTGTGGGAGATGTGGATGGTGGAGGGCCTCGAGGACAACCGCTGGGCCCTCCTTTCCAAGACCCACCACGCGCTGATCGACGGCGTCTCGGGGGTCGACCTCGCCACCGTCCTGTTCGACCTCAGCCCCGAAGGAACTGACGTCAAGCATCCCGACGAGCCGTGGGAGCCGGCCCGGGCCCCGGGGACGACCACGCTGGTCGCTTCGAGCATGCTCAGCGCCACCCGCACCGCGCTGGAGAGCGCGCGCAGCCTCGTCTCGACCGTCACCAACCCGCAGTTCGCCTTCGACGGGATCAAGGACGGCATCCAGGGGCTCGCCGAGTTCGCCTGGGCCGGCGCCAACCCCTCGCCCGACAACCCGCTCAACGTCCCTATCGGCCCGCACCGGCATTTCCGGGTGGTCAAGGCCAACCTCGCCGACTTCAAGGCGATCAAGAACTCGCTCGGCGGGACGGTCAATGACGCGGTACTGGCCGTGGTCAGCGGCGCCCTGCGCACCTGGCTCATCTCCCGCGGCATGAGGACCGAGGGCCTTGAGCTGAAGGCCGAGGTGCCGGTATCGGTGCGCTCCGAGCACGAGCATCACCAGCTCGGCAACCGGATAACCGCGATGAGCGCGCCGCTGCCGATCTACATAGAGGACCCCGAGGCCCGGATGGCGGTCGTGCGCAAGTCGATGGACGACCTCAAGAGCTCCAAGCAGGCCCTCGGCGCCGAGGTGATTGCCGGCGCGATGGACTTCGCCGCTCCGACGATCCTCGCCCAGGCCTCGAGGCTGAACTTCTCGACCCGCTTCTTCAACCTGATCGTCACCAACGTGCCGGGGCCGCAGTTCCCGCTGTACGTGGAGGGGCGCCGGCTGCTCGAGATCTACCCGGTCGCCTTCCTGCCCAACAACCACGCGCTGGCCATCGCGATCATGAGCTACGACGGAGAGCTCAACTTCGGCCTGCTGGGCGACTACGACGCCCTGCACGACATCGATGTCCTGGCCGACGGCCTGCGGGACTCGATCGACGAGCTGCTGGCCATCTCGGCCGCCGCTTCGGCCGCCGAGGCCGAGACCGTCTGAGCGCGCCGCCCGGTCAGTAGCCGAGAGCGAACTTCGCGTCTTCGCTCATCATCTCCGGCGACCACGGCGGAGTGAAGATCATCGACGATTCGACCGACTCGACGCCCTCGAGCTCGCTGACAAACTCCTCGATCTGCTGGGCGACCATCGGGCCGATGGGGCAGGCCGGGGTGGTGAGCGTGTAGGTGACCGAAACGCTCCCCCCGTTGACCTCGATTCCGTAGATCAGGCCGAGCTCGACGAAGTCGAGCCCGAGCTCCGGGTCGATCACGTTGGTCAGCGCCTTCTCGACCTCGTCAACCGTTGCCATGGCGCGATATTAGCCGGCGCACCTGCGCCTTCCGGCATCTATCCTCCGGCCATGATCAACAAACGAGCAGTCTCCCGCCTGACCGTCGCCCTTTCGGCGGCGGCCGTCCTGACCGCCGCCGTTCCCGCCGTCGCTCCGGCCAAGTCGGTGAAGGTGAAGAACGGCACCTACAAGGGCTCGATCCTGGCCAACAGCGGCGACGAAGGAAGCGACTTTCGCACGCCGGTCTCAGTAACCGTCAAGAAGAACGTCCTGACGAAGATCGTCTTCTCGAAGTTCACCCTCTGGGCGGCCAACCAGCCGGCCAGCGTGAGCACCGGGGGCGCGCCGCAGGCCTGCCAGCAGGCCGGTACGGCCCCGGGCAGCACCTTCACGCCGACGATCACCGTCAACCTCTCCGACGGGACCGGCCTCGGGCCATTCGTCAAGGTCACCTCGCGGGGCTCGTTTGCGATCGACACCACCTGGGGGCTGCTCGGCAGCGACAGTGCGGTCACCAGCGTTATCTACGCCACCACCGGAAACGCTCCGGCCCGGGCAGGCGAGACGGAGCTGAACTTCAGCGGCCGCTTCTCCAACTCCGGCAAGAAGAAGACGGTGAAGGCCAAGGGCAGGCTCACCAGCATGAGCATCAAGCTCGGCGAGGGAATCGAGCAGTTCACCTGCAACAGCTACTGGGCGCCGGGCCAGACCTGGCCCTGGGGCATTCCCAGCGCGCCCCGGTAAAGCGCTGCGGCGCCTTCGGGTGCCGCGCGGGGAGGAAGTGCCGGCGGGCGCCTTCGGGCGCCCGCCCCCTTTTCGGGGCCGCCTTTAGCCTCCGTTGGGTTTCGCCCCTACCATTCCGGGGGCGATGCCTCTTCTGATCGCCGCCCTGATCATCGTTCCGCTGATCGAGATCTTCGTGATCATCCAGGTCGGCCAGCTCGTCGGGCCGTGGTGGACGATCGCCCTGCTCATCCTCAGCTCGGTGATCGGCGCCGTGCTCATGAAGCGCGAGGGCTCGAGGGCCTGGGAGCGCTTCACCTCGGCCCTCAACCGGGGGCGGGTCCCGGCCAGGGAGACCGCCGACGGCGGGCTGGTCATCTTCGGGGGCGCGCTCCTGCTCACCCCCGGCTTCGTGACCGACCTCTTCGGCCTGCTGATGCTGATCCCCGGCACGCGCGACGTGGCCCGGCGTTTCATGGTCGCCCGCGCCATCGACTTCGGCCTCGGCGGCCTCGGGCGACCGGCTGCCTGGGGCGTACGGGGCGCCCGCTGGGGCACGCGTGGAGTCCGCTACGCCAGGAGGCGCGGGCCTTCACGCGATTACGACGTAGAGGGAACGGCCACCGAGGTCCGCGAGCCGGCCGGTGCCCTGCCGCCCCGCCAGGCTTCCGAGAGCTAGTTGTCGGAGCCCATCCGGTCCCAGAGATAGAGCTCGAGGCACTCCTCGGCGAGCTCGGCACAGCGCTCGCGCTTGAGGTGCGGGAGGACGGTCTCCAGGGCCTGCTCCTCCGAGACGCCGGCCTCGAAGGCCTCTTCCCCGCGGAAGCCGGCGGCGATCTTGAGCGCCTCCCGGCGGTGCTCGCCGAGCGAGCCGAAGACGCCGACGAGGAAGTCGCGGTTGGCCACCGGGTGGCCGACCTCGAGCGAAGCGTGCCAGGCGGCGAGCATCGAGAGGTCGTGCTCGTCGAGGTCGGCGATCGCCCGGCAGTAGTGGGCTTCCAGCTCCTTCTCGGGGATTCCGTCGACCCAGGCCCGGACGAGCTCCCCGAGGATCTGCCGGCGCGCGTCGCGGCCGACCGACTCGGCGATTACCCGAATCGCGTCCTGGGGTTCAATAAAGCAGAGAGACAACGGCACCTCCGGGAGGGAGAGGTTCAGCGATCGCGCGGGACGCTACGCGCCGCTGCGGACGGCACCGGCCGACCCGGCCGGCCTGCCTACTCGAGCCCGAACTCCGGGGCCGGGTCGGCCGCCGGGGCGGCTTCGGCGGGCGGCGCAGCCGGGGCGGCCGGAGCGGCGGACTCCTGCGGAGCCGGCGCCTCGGAGGCC
>CAIKSH010000025.1 GCA_903830015.1 uncultured Solirubrobacterales bacterium
GATTCGTGCCGGACATCAACGGCGACCTGCGCCGCTCGGCGATCAAGCAGGTCGCCTCCGGTCGATTCGGCGTCACCTCCCACTACCTGGTCAACGCCGACCAGCTCCAGATCAAGATGGCCCAGGGCGCCAAGCCCGGCGAGGGCGGGCAGCTGCCGGGCCACAAGGTCGACAAGTACATCGGCTGGGTGCGCCACACGACTCCGGGCGTCGGGCTGATCTCGCCGCCGCCCCATCACGACATCTACTCGATCGAGGACCTCAAGCAGCTGATATACGACCTGCGCTGCTCGAACCCGCGCGCCCAGGTCTCGGTGAAGCTCGTGGCCGAGGTGGGCGTCGGAACGGTCGCCGCCGGCGTGGCCAAGGCCAACGCCGACCACGTGCTGATCGCCGGTCACGACGGGGGTACCGGTGCCTCGCCGCTGAGCTCGATCCAGTCGGCCGGCGTGCCCTGGGAGATCGGCCTGGCCGAGACCCAGCAGACGCTCTGCCTCAACGACCTGCGCGGGCGGATCACCGTCCAGACCGACGGCCAGCTCAAGACCGGCCGCGACGTGGCCATCGCCGCCATGCTCGGCGCCGACGAGTACGGCTTCTCGACCGCCCCGCTGATCGCCACCGGCTGCATCATGATGCGCGCCTGCCACCTCAATACCTGCCCGGTGGGCATCGCCACCCAGGACCCGGAGCTGCGCAAGCGCTTCGAGGGCACCCCGGAGCAGGTGGTCAACTTCTTCTTCTTCGTGGCCGAGGAGCTGCGGGCGATCATGGCCTCGCTGGGCATCCGCACCGTCGACGAGCTGATCGGCCGCAGCGACCTGCTCGAGTCCCAGGAGGCGATCGACCACTGGAAGGGCGAGGGGATCGACGTCACCCACCTGCTGACGCGGCCCGAGCTCCCGGAGGGAGCGCCGCTGCACCGGATCGGCCCGCCGCCCGACGTGCTCGAGGGTGCCCTGGACTGGAAGCTGATCGAAGCCAGTGCGCCGGCGATCGAGCGCGGCGAGAAGGTGGAGATCGAGCTTCCCGTGCGCAACATCAACCGCTGCGTCGGGGGCCTGCTCTCCAGCCGCATCTCCGAGGTGTGCGGGGCCGACGGCCTTCCCGAGGGAACGATCGAGATCGCGATGGAGGGCTCGGCCGGCCAGAGCTTCGGCGGCTGGCTGGCCCCGGGGGTGACCATCTCCCTGCGCGGCGACGCCAACGACTACGCCGGCAAGGGGCTCTCCGGCGGCGTCATCTCGGTCACGCCACGCGAGGGCGCCGCCTTCGTGCCCGAGGAGAACGTCATCGTCGGCAACACCGTTCTCTACGGGGCGACCGGGGGCCGTGCCTTCTTCCGCGGCCTGGCCGGCGAGCGGTTCGCCGTGCGCAACTCGGGGGCCTGCGCGGTTGTGGAGGGGGTTGGCGACCACGGCTGCGAGTACATGACCGGCGGCCGCGTGGTGATCCTCGGACCGACCGGCCGCAACTTCGCCGCGGGGATGAGCGGCGGGCTGGCCTTCGTCCTCGACGAGGACGGGACGCTGGCCGCCAGGACCAACCCGGAGATGGTCGACCAGCTGGAGCCGCTCGACGAGGCCGACGAGATCGAGGTCCGTGACCTCATCACCGAACACGTTGCGCGGACCGGCTCGACGGTCGGCCAGCGGGTCCTGGACGAGTGGGAGAGCCTGCGGGGCAGCTTCGTCAAGTGCTTCCCGGCCGACTACAAGCGGGTACTCGCCGAGCTTGCCGCCGAAGAGGCCGGCGAGACGGCGGAGGTGAGCGGCTGATGGGCCAGACCGGCGGCTTCCTGAAGATCGAGCGGGTCGGCATTCCCTATAAGGACCCGGTCGAGCGCGTCGAGGTCGAGCCCTACCTCGAGTTCGTCGAGCGCCGCAGCGACGAGGAGCTCTCCGCGCAGGGGGCGCGCTGCATGGAGTGCGGAGTGCCGTTCTGCCACAACGGCTGCCCGCTGGGGAACCTGATCCCCGACTGGAACGACCTCGTCTACCGGCAGGAGTGGCGCGAGGCGATCGCCCAGCTCCACGCGACCAACAACTTCCCGGAGTTCACCGGGCGCCTCTGCCCGGCCCCCTGCGAGGCGGCCTGCGTCCTGGAGATTCGCGAAGGCGACGCGGTCACCATCAAGCAGATAGAGCTCTCGATCATCGACCGGGCCTGGGACGAAGGCTGGGTACTGCCCGAGCCCCCGGCCTTCGAGACCGGCCGCTCGGTGGCCGTAGTGGGTTCCGGTCCGGCCGGGCTGGCCGCCGCCCAGCAGCTCCGGCGCGCCGGCCACCGGGTCACCTGCTTCGAGCGCGACGAGGCGGCCGGCGGCCTCATCCGCTTCGGCGTGCCCGATTTCAAGATCGAGAAGTCGGTCATCGAGCGCCGGGTCGGCCAGCTGGCCGAAGAGGGCGTGGAGTTCCGCTTCGGGATGGACGTGGGCACCGACGTGGGTGTCGAGCAGCTGCGCGAGGAGTTCGACGCGGTGGTCCTGGCCATCGGCTCCCGGGTGCCGCGTGACCTCGAGGTCCCCGGGCGCGAGCTAGACGGCATCCACTTCGCCATGGACTACCTCTACGGCCGCAACCGCTGGGTCGCCGGCCGGATGGGCCCCGAGCCGCCGGCCCCGGCGCCCGCCGACGAGGCCCCGATCACCGCGAAGGACAAGCACGTGGTCGTGGTCGGCGGAGGCGACACCGGGGCAGACTGCGTGGGCAACTCGATCCGCGAGGGCGCGCTGTCGGTGGTCCAGCTGGAGCTTCTCCCCGAGCCGCCCGACCATCGCCCCGACGACCGCACCCCCTGGCCGCTGTGGCCGCAGAAGTACCGCCTCTCCTACGCGATGGAGGAGGCAAAGGACATCGGCCGCGGCGAGCAGGACTTCTCGGTGGTGACCACCCACTTCAGCGGCCAGGACGGCCGGGTCACCACCCAGCACATCTCCGAGGCCTCCCCGGAGCCGCCGTTCGGGCCGGTCGAGGGAACCGGCCGAGAGCTGAAGGCCGACCTCGTCCTGCTCGCCATGGGGTTCGTCCATCCCGAGCAGGAGGGAGTGGTCGCCGGCATCGGCTGCGAGCTCGACCCGCGGGGAAACGTCAAGGCCCCGACCTACGAGACCTCGGTGCCCGGCGTCTTCGCCGCCGGTGATGCGCGCCGCGGCCAGTCGCTGATCGTCTGGGCGATCAACGAGGGGCGACAGTGCGCCCGGATGGTCGACCGCTTCCTTTCCGGTCAGGAGGCCGGGGAGTCGCCGGCCCTGGCACAAAGTTGACGCCGGCGTCAACTTTTCGCTAGTCTGGTCGTTCAGCCACCGCACGGAGGAAGCATGAGCCAGCAGCTGCCCCGGGTCGCCGTGATCGGCGCCGGATCTTCGGGAATCACCGCCCTCAAGGGGCTCGTCGAGCGGGGCTTTGACGCGACCTGCTTCGAGGCCTCCGACCGCATCGGCGGCAACTGGGTCTACGAGAACAAGAACGGGATGTCGGCCTGTTACCGCGACCTGCACATCAACACCTCGCGGCTTCGGATGGCCTACTCGGACTACCCGATGCCCGAGGACTACCCGGACTACCCCAACCACGAGCAGATCGCCGCCTACTTCGACGACTACGTCGACCACTTCGGCCTCCGGGAGCGGATCCGGTTCGAGAGGCCGGTGGAGCACGCCGCGCGACTGGACGACGGCACCTGGGAGATCACCACCAGGGACGGCACCGAGCGCTTCGACGCCCTGCTCGTGGCCAACGGACACCACTGGAATCCGCGCTGGCCCGAGCCGGCCTTCCCGGGCTCGGAGGACTTCGAGGGAATCCAGATGCACGCCCACTCGTACATGAACCCGGACTTCCTGGCCGACAAGGACGTCGTGATCCTCGGCATGGGCAACAGTGCCATGGACATCTCGGTCGAGGCCTCCTACGTGGCACGCAACGTCTACCTGGCGGCCCGCCGCGGCGCCTACATCGTCCCCAAGTACATCTTCGGCAAGCCGACCGACCAGCTGGGCGGCTGGGTCAACCCGCGGATCCCGTTCAAGATCCGCCAGAAGTCGGTGGCGGCCCTCATCAACACCTACGTGGGGGACCTCGAGCGCTTCGGCCTGCCCAAGCCCGACCATGAGTTCGGCGAGGCCCACCCGACGATCTCGAGCCGGATCCTCGACCGGATCACCCACGGGGCGATCACCATCAAGCCGAACATCAGGCGGCTTGAGGGCAACGAGGTGGAGTTCGACGACGGGACCCGGGTCCACGCCGACGTGGTGATCTACTGCACCGGCTACAAGATCACCTTCCCGTTCTTCGACGAGGACCTGATCTCGGCCCCCGACAACCGGATCGACCTCTACCGCCGCGTCTTTCACCCGGAGATCGACAACGTCTTCTTTATCGGGCTCCTCCAGCCGCTCGGCGCCGTGATGCCGCTCTCCGAGGCGCAGGGCCGGTGGGTGGCCGACTACCTATCCGGCGACTACGCCCTGCCGACGGAGGCCGAGATGCGGCGGACGATGGCCGAGGACATGGCCGCCATGCAGCGGCGGTACGTGGCCTCCAAGCGCCACACGATCCAGGTCGACTTCGACGACTACCTCTACGAGCTCGAGCGGGAGCTCAAGAAGGGGCGCCAGCGCGCCGAGCGCCAGGGCAACCGGCTGCCGGTCGAGCCGCGCGTCGCCGGCGAGGCCGTAGCGGCGTGAGCGCCGGGGCGGCTGCGGCTGCCTCGGAGCGTCCCGCGCCCCAGGGCGCCGGCCGCCGCGAGGCCAACAAGGCGGCCAACCGCGCGGCGATCCTCGAGTCGGCGCGCACCGTCTTCACCGAGATGGGCTACGGCGCGGCCACCGTCCGCGACATCGTGCGCCCCACCGGCCTGGCGACCGGCACCTTCTACAACTACTTCCCCGACAAGGAGTCGGTCTTCCGGGAGCTGGTCGGGGAGATCGTCGCCGAAGCGCGCGGACGGGTGCGCGCGGCGCGCCAGGAGGCGGCCGACCCGGTCTCGTTCATCGCCGACGCCTTCCACGCCTACTTCTCCTACGTATCCGAGGAGCCCGGGACCGCAGCCTTCCTGCGCCGCAACGTCGGGACCATCCGTGCCTACTTCGGCGACCCGGCGATCGGCGCCGGCGTGAGCGAGCTGCAGGAGGACCTCGACGCGGCGGTGGAGGCAGGAGTCCTCCCTCCGCACGACACGGGCCTGATGGCCCCGATGATGATCGGCGCCGGCCTGGAGATCGGCTTCCGGATCCTCGACGACCCGGGGATCGGCGCCGACGACGCCGTGGCGTTCCTGCGGGAGGTCTACGTCGGGGCCTACGAGCGCCTCGGCCGAGCCTGAACCCCGGGCGGCGCATCTCGTCGCAAATTGCGGCAATTTCGTCGCCGCCCTGGGGAGCAAACCGGTGGGTGTGCGTGCTCTTACGGAGGCAGTGGCCGACGAGATGAGCATCCAGCCGCCCCCGACGCGCGGGGGAGGGATCCCCGGTGGCGACGGCCAGGCGCTGGTCGTCGAGGTCGTCGCGCGCCACGCCGAGGGCCTGCTCCGGCTCGCGCGGAGGCACAGCCTCTGCGCCTCCGACGCCGAGGACGCCTACCAGAGGGGCCTGGAGATCTTCATCCGGCACTCCGACCGGCTCGACCCGGAGCGCGCCGCCTCGTGGCTGCGGACCGTGGTCAAGCACGAGGCGATGGCCGTGCGGAGGACCCGCCAGCGCGACCTGGCTCCCGACCAGTACGACTTCGACGCCGTCGAGGCCTCCTCGACCGCCTCTCCGGAGGAGCAGGTAGCCGGTTTCGAGCGGGTCGCCCGCTCGGCCGAGGCGCTCGGCACGCTCAAGCCCCAGGAGGTCCACGCGCTCTGGCTGCGGGCCCAGGGAAACAGCTACGAGGAGATTCAGGAGCAGACCGGGTGGACCCGAACCAAGGTCAACCGCTGTCTCTACGAAGGCCGGCGCGCCTTCCTGAGCCGGTACGCCGGCATCGAGGCCGGCGATGAGTGCCGCCGCTGGGAGCCTTCCCTCTCGGCGCTCGTCGACGGTGAAGCCTCCCAGGGGGAGCTGATGGCCCTGCGCCCCCACCTGCGCAGCTGCCACGCTTGCCGGGCCACCGTCAGGGAGATCCATCGTTCCTCGCGGCCGGTGGCGGCTGTCCTCCCCGTGGCCCTGCTCGGCGGCGCCGGAGCCGGCGTAGAGGAGGCCGGCCACGCCGCGCTGCGAGCGTGGGAGGCGGTCATGGCGTGGCTGGCCGAACGCGCGGCGATGACCGTCACCCGGGCCCAGGCCCTCATGGAGCTGGTCGTGGCTTCCGCGGGCAAGGGAACCGCGGTCGTGGCCGCCGGCGCGGCGATCGCCAGCGGCAGCGCCGTAGTCCTCGAACAGTCGGGAACCGGCCGGGAGGGCTCCAGCGCTCCGGTCGCCCTGCGCGCCGGCCTGGCCGGCGAGACCGGGCGGGCCCAGGAGAGCGCGCGCCGAGCAGCCCGTATCGAAGCGGAGCAGCGAGCGGATAATGCATCTCGTCGCGAGGTGGAAGCGCGTACTGAGGTTCAGGATAGCAACCTGCACCTGATCAACAACGCGATCGAGACGGTCAAGCAGAACAACGAGATCCTGAA
>CAIKSH010000026.1 GCA_903830015.1 uncultured Solirubrobacterales bacterium
ACTGGTTCCGCAAGGACGAGGACGGGCGCTTCCTGTGGCCCGGGTTCGGGGAGAACAGCCGAGTCCTGGAGTGGGTCTTCCGTCGCTGCGACGGTGACGGCGAGGTCACCGAGACGGCGATCGGCCTCGTGCCGGACCCGGACGGCCTGGACACCGGCGGGCTCGACATCGATACCGCCGACCTCGACGCCCTGCTCACGGTCGACGACGATGCGGTGGCCGCCGAGCTGCCGCAGGTGCGCGAGCACCTGGAGAGGTTCGGGGACGACCTGCCGGAGCCGGTGATGGAGCAGTTCGAGGCGCTCGAGAAGCGCCTGTCGGCCTGACGGGTCTCAGTGAGGGCCTTCGCCGGTGGCCGCCGGCGGCCGGCTCTCCTCGGCCAGGGAGGTGATGGTCAGCGGCCCGCGCGCCGCTCCCTCGAGCACCTCGCCGGCCTCCTCGAGCGACCGCGCGTAGAGCTCGACCAGCATGTGGACGGCGATCTCGTCTCCTTCGTGCTTGTGGAAGCGCACGTGGACGAAGAACTCGCGGGTCCCGTAGTCGCCGAAGGCGGCGTAGGAAAGCGACTCACCGGCCTCCGGGCCCGAGCAGGCCTCGACCGAGTCGGCGGCCACCGTCACCGTGCACGAGGCCACGCACGGGGTGCCGGCGACCATCCGCTCCCAGCGGTCCTCGACGGGAACGATCCGTCCGTCCCCGAAGCCCAGGTGCGGCTGGTCATGCATGCATTCCAGGCACTGGACCACGGCCTCCTGGAGCTCGTCGATCACCTCGGCGCGCTCGCCGGTTGCCGGATCGACCCGGTGGATGCCCTCGTAGTGGACCTGGATCTCGAGGTCGGTCGACCAGCAGCGGTAGCAGCGCAGCCAGGCGTTGGTTTCGGCTCCGGCCTCCACGGCGGCCATTCTAGGCGGCTACCGTTCCGGCCGTGGGCGCGGGAAAGCGAAACGACGTGCTCGGGGCGGTCCTCGCCGGGGGCGCCGCGAGCCGCATGGGCGGCCTCAAGGCCGGTGCCCTGCTGGACGGGCGCCCGCTGGTGGACTACCCGGGAGAGAGCCTGCGGGCCGGCCTCGACGAGGTCGTGGTGGTGGCCAAGGCGGAAACCGGGCTGCCGCCGCTGCCGGACGGGGTGGAGGTGGTCGTGGAGCCCGCCGAGCCGGTTCACCCGGCGGCCGGCGTGGTGGCGGCCCTGCGGGCGGCCGGTGGGCGCCCGGTGCTCGTGCTGGCCTGCGACCTCCCGCAGGTCGACGCCGCAACCGTCGAGGCGCTGCTCGCCGAGCCGGCCGGCGGCTCGCTGGTGATCGCCGCCGCGGCCGGAGGGCGGGTGCAGCCGCTGATGGCCCGCTACGAGCCCGGTGCGCTGGGTGCGCTGGAGGGGTTTGACCCGGGCTGCTCCATGACCTCCCTGGCGCTCGGGCTCGGGGCCTCGCTGGTAGCCGTCGATGGCTCAGCCGCCGTAGGGGTCAACGACGAGGCCGAGCTCGAAGAGCTCAGCCGCCGATGGCGCTCATCGTCCGGTCGGGCTGGATGAAGCCCGGCTCGCCGACGTGATGCTTTAGCTCCTTGCGCCAGACGGCCGCCCGGACCAGCTCCTCGAGCTCGTCGTCGCCGGCCCCTGAGCGCATCGGGCCGCGCAGGTCGGTCTCGCCCAGCGAGAAGAGGCAGGTACGCAGCCGCCCCTCGGCGGTGATCCGGATGCGGTTGCAGTCGGCGCAGAACGGCTCGCTGACCGGGCTGACCAGGCCGATCGAGCCCGAGCCGTCGGCAAAGCGCCAGACCCTCGCGGTGGAGCTCGGCTCGCGGGGGAGGGGCTCGAGCGGGGCGATCTCCTCGATCGCCGCTCGGATCTCCTCGCCGGTGAGGACGGCCTGCGGCTCCCAGGCGTGGTCGGCGTCGAGCGGCATGAACTCGATGAACCGGACCTCGTAAGGGTTCTGGCGGGCGAACTCCACGAAGGCGGGGAGCTCGTGCTCGGTGAACCCCCGGATGGCCACGGCGTTGACCTTTATCGGGTGGGCCTCGGGGTGGCGAGCGAGCTCCTCGAGGCCGGCCAGCACGCGGTCCAGCGCGTCCCGGCGGGTGAGCTCGTAGAAGCGGTCGCGCTGGAGCGAGTCGATCGAGACGTTGAAGCGGTCGACCCCGGCCGCCACCAGGGCGGCGGCGTCACGCTCGAGCAGGAAGCCGTTGGTGGTGACCGCCAGCTCGCGGACGCCGTCCACGGAGGCGAGCATGCCGGCCAGCCGCGGGAAGTCGCGCCTGACCAGGGGCTCTCCGCCGGTGAGGCGCACGTCGGCGACCCCCATCGAGGCCAGCAGGGCGACGAGCCGCTCGATCTCCTCGAAGCTGAGCACCTCGTCGCGCTCGAGCCAGGGCAGGCCGTCGGCGGGCATGCAGTACTGGCAGCGCAGGTTGCAGCGGTCGGTTACCGAGATACGCACGTCGCCGATCGCCCGGCCGTGCCCGTCGACGAGCGGTTCGCGCCGGCTCATGCCACCAGCGCCTCGACCGCTTCGCCGAATAGCCCGGTGTGCAGGTCGACGTCGGCGTCGGTGGTCGCGGGGGCCATGAGGGCCATGTTATGGAAGGGGGTGATGATCAGCCCGCGGTTCAGGGCATAGAGGTGCAGGTAGCGCTCGAGGTCGTCGTCGTGGGAGTGGTAGGCCTCGGTGCCGTTGCGGGCCGGCCCG
>CAIKSH010000027.1 GCA_903830015.1 uncultured Solirubrobacterales bacterium
AGCCCCAGAACGAGTTCAAGCTCGACCCGTGGATCCCGATCAACGTCTTCGGGATCGACATGTCGATCAACAAGGCCGTCTTCTACGTAGTCGCGGCCTGCATCCTGGCCTGCGGGACCCTGATCTGGATCTCGCGGCGGATGCAGATGAAGCCGAACCGGATCCAGGCGATCGTCGAGGTCTACTACGACCTGGTCTCCAACATCACGCGCGGCAACCTCTCGGGGGCCATGGTCAACCGCTGGTTCCCGTTCATGGCGGCCCTCTTCCTCTTCCTGTGGTTCTCGAACATGATCGGCTACCTGCTGCTACCGACCAACACCGAGCACATGGTCACCATCTTCGGCATCACGGTGCCGTCGCTGGCCCTCTACGCGGCCACGGCCAACATCTCGGTCCCGCTGGCGCTGACCCTGATGGTGGTCATCAGCTACCACATCGAGGGCATCCGGGCCAAGGGGCCGGTCAGGTACGTGAAGGGCTGGGTCCCTGCCGGGGTTACCGGCGTCGCCGCGGTCCCGATCTTCTTCATCGAGGTGATCTCCCAGTTCGTCCGGATCATCTCGCTCTCGGTCAGGCTCTTCGCCAATATCCTCGCCGGCCACCTGCTGATCCTGTTCATGGGTGGCGGCCTGGTCGTCCTGCTCAACCTGGCGATCGTCGGCTCGGTCGTCCTCGGCCTGGTCACCGGCACGCTCGCCGTGGCCTTCTACATCTTCGAGGTGGGCCTCGTCGCCACCCTTCAAGCGTTTATCTTCACGACCCTGTCAGCGATCTATCTCGGCGGCGCCGTCGCCGAGGAACACTAAGGAGCACGAACACCGTGGACCTAACACTGATCACCGAAATCGCCCAGTCGGGCGTAACCGCCGAAGTGGCCCAGGAGTACGGGCGCAAAGGCATGAAGGCGATCGCCCTGGGCATCGGCGCCGGTCTCGGCACCATCGGCCCGGGCATCGGCGTCGGATACATCTTCGGCAAGGTGATCGAGTCGGTCACCCGTCAGCCCGAGATGAAGGACGAGATCACCTCGATCCAGTGGCTGGGCTTCGCCCTCACCGAGGCGATCGTCTTCTACGCCTTCATCTTCGGCCTCATCGCCTTCTTCCTGGGCTAGGACGATGCCGGCCGGACTCACGCCGATAGCCGCCGCGGCGGCCGAGCAGGAGAGCAGCAACTTCCTGGTCAGCCCGAACCTCGGGCTGATGATCTGGACGCTGCTTGCCTTCGGGGTGACCCTGATCGTGCTCAACAAGTTCGCCTTCCCGGCGATCCGCAACGCGCTGGACAAGCGCGTGGCGCTCATCGAGGAGTCGATCGAGCAGGCCGAGCAGTCGCGGGCCGAATCCGAGAAGCTGCTCGCCGAGTACCGCGAGCGGCTCAAGGAGGCGCGCGTCCAGGCCGACGAGATCGTGGCCCGGGCCCGCAAGAATGCCGAGGCCTACGAGCGCGACTCGTCCGAGGAGGCCAAGGCCAAGCGCGCGGAGCTGCTCGAGCAGACCCGGCGCGACATCGAGGCCGAGACGCGCCGCGCGATCGAGGAGATCCGCGGCGAGGTCGCCGACCTGACGGTGCTGGCCACCGAGAAGGTGACCGGCCGGGTCCTCTCGGATGCCGACCAGCAGCGGCTGGTCGACGAGGCGCTCTCCGAGCTGGACTTCTCCTCGCTGGCCGGGGAGAAGCGCTGACCGATGGAGGAGATCGCCCAGGTCTACGCCCGCTCGCTCTTCGAGGTCGCCACCGAGCAGGGTGACGTCGAGGTCGTGCGCGAGCAGCTCGGCGAACTCGCCGACGCGCTGGAGTCAAACCAGGACCTGCGGCTCTTCTGCTTCTCCCCGTACTTCTCGTCCGAGGAGAAGAAGCGCGGGCTGCAGGCCGCCCTCTCCGGGGTCGATCCCTCGGTGGAGCGCTTCCTTATGCTCCTGGTGGAGAACGAGCGGCTTCCGCTGATCGGCCGGATCCGCCGCGAGT
The DNA here is from genome assembly GCA_903830015.1 of uncultured Solirubrobacterales bacterium. Classification (GTDB taxonomy): domain Bacteria; phylum Actinomycetota; class Thermoleophilia; order Solirubrobacterales; family Solirubrobacteraceae; genus F1-60-MAGs163. Next base: position 1,972 of record CAIKSH010000027.1, read on the forward strand.
ACGACCGGCTCTGCGACGAGGCCGAGGACCTTCTCGCCGTAACCGTGACCAGCGCCGTGGCGCTCGACCCGAAGGTCATCTCCCGCCTGGTCGAGCAGATCAGCGAGCAGACCGGGTCGAAGGTCGAGCTGACCGAGAAGGTCGATCCGTCGATCGTCGGCGGCGTCGTCCTGCGGGTCGGCAACTCGATCCTCGACGCGTCGATCGCCAACCGTCTTGAAAACCTTCGCACCGAGGTGGCCCGCGCCTGATCGCGGGCAGATCCCAAGGAGTCAGAGAGAGAAATGCAGATCAAGCCCGATGAGATCACCAGCATCCTTAAGTCCCGTATCGAGGGGCTCGACGCCGGAAGCGCCGAGCTGACCGAGGTCGGGACCGTCCTGTCGATCGGCGACGGCATCGCCCGTATCTACGGCCTGGAGAACTGCCAGTCGCTGGAGATGCTCGAGCGTCCCCACGGGGTCACCGGGCTCGCCCTGAACCTCGAGGCCGACAACGTCGGAGCCGTGCTCTTCGGCCCCTGGGAGAAGATCGTCGAGGGCGACACGGTCAAGCGAACCGGCAAGCTGCTCGAGGTGCCGGTCGGCGACGCCCTCCTGGGGCGCATCGTCGACCCGCTCGGAAACCCGCTCGACGGCAAGGGGGCGATCGTCACCGACGAGACCCGCCTGGCCGAGTTCAAGGCTCCGGGCGTGGTCCAGCGCCAGCCGGTCACCGAGCCGATGCAGACCGGCCTCAAGGCGATCGACTCGATGATCCCGATCGGCCGCGGCCAGCGCGAGCTGATCATCGGCGACCGCCAGACCGGCAAGACCTCGATCGCCATCGACACGATCATCAACAACAAGGACACCGACCTGGTCTTCGTCTACGTCGCGATCGGCCAGAGGATGGCGACCGTCGTCCAGCTCGCCGAGATGCTCGCCGAGAACGGCGCCCTGGACAAGACGATCATCGTCGCCGCCCCGGCCGACGAGTCGGCGCCGATCAAGTACATGGCCCCGTACGCGGGCTGCGCCATGGCCGAGTACTTCCTCTACAGCGGCCGCCACGCCGTGGCCGTCTACGACGACCTCACCAAGCACGCCTTCGCCTACCGGCAGATGTCGCTGCTCCTGCGGCGCCCGCCCGGCCGCGAGGCCTATCCCGGCGACGTCTTCTACCTCCACAGCCGGCTCCTGGAGCGCGCGGCCAAGCTCAACGACGAGCTCGGGGGAGGCTCGCTGACGGCGCTGCCGGTCATCGAGACCCAGGCCGGCGACGTCTCGGCCTACATCCCGACCAACGTGATCTCGATCACCGACGGCCAGATCTTCCTCGAGCCCAAGCTCTTCTACTCGGGCGTACGGCCGGCTATCAACGTCGGCATCTCGGTCTCCCGCGTGGGGGGCAACGCCCAGATCGCGCCGATGAAGAAGATCGCCGGGCGCCTGAAGATCGAGCTCTCGCAGTTCCGCGACCTCGAGGCCTTCGCCCAGTTCGGCTCCGACCTGGACGCCGACACCCAGCGGACGCTGGCCCGCGGCGAGCGCCTGGTGGCGACCCTCAACCAGCCCGAGCGTGACCCGCTGCCGGTTGAGGTCCAGGTGGCCCAGATCTATGCCGCCACCTCCGGCGCGCTGGACCGCATCCTCGTCGACCGCGTTCCCGAGTTCCTCGACGGGCTGACCCAGCGCGTCAAGGCCGAGGCCGCCCCGACGCTGGCCAGGATCGCCGAGGGCGACTGGTCGGACGAGACCCAGGCGGAGCTCGACAAGGCGGTCAAGGGGTTCGCCGACGACTTCGGCTACGACCTCGACGAGGAGGGCCAGCCGCTGGCCGGAACCGGGGTCGGCGAGACCAGCCGCATGGACGAGGGCCTGGCCGAAGCGGCCGGCGAGGAGGACGCCGCCGCCGCCAACCAGGCCGAGGAAGAGGAGGAGGCGGCGACCGCCTGAGCGGTCGCGCCCTGAACGGCTATGTCGCAGCGCGACGTAAAGCAGCGGATCGACTCGGTGAAGAACATCCGGAAGATCACCAGCGCCATGCAGATGGTCGCCGCCGCGCGTCTGCGCCGGGCAGAGCAGCGGATCGCCGCTCTGCGCCCCTACGCCGGCGCGATCCGCCGCATGACCCGGCAGGCGGCCGAGGCGGCCGGGGGAGAGGTGGGCGGAAACCCGATCCTCCAGGAGCACGAGCAGGAGCGCACCGTGGCCATCCTCCTGGTCACCGGCGACCGCGGCCTGGCCGGAGCCTTCAACTCGCAGATCATCCGGGCCGGCCTGCGCGCCGCCGAGGAGTACGAGGCCGCCGGCCAGGGCGTGGTCTTCTACGGCGTCGGGCGCCGCGGCGTCTCGTCGCTGGTCTTCCGCAAGCTCGAGCCGGCCGGCGCCTATACCGGCTTCACCGACCGCCCGGCCTACGCCGACGCGCGCAGGATCGCCGAGGACCTGATGAGCGCCTACGTCGACGGTGCGGTCGATCGCGTCGAGGTCTTCTACAACGGCTACGTCTCGCCGCTGGTGCAGGAGGTGCGCGAAGAGGTCCTGCTGCCGCTGCAGAAGGCGACGATCGACGAGGCGATCGCCGAGGTCGCCGACGAGGAGGTCCTCCACCACGCCCTGGTCGAATACGAGCCCGACCCGGCGGTGATCCTCCAGCGCCTGATCCCCGACTACATCGAGATCTCGCTCTTCCGGGCGCTGCTCGAGTCGACCGCCTCCGAGCACGGCGCGCGGATGACGGCGATGCAGAGCGCTTCGGACAACGCCGGCGAGGTGATCGAGGACCTGACCCTCGAGATGAACCGCGCCCGCCAGGCCGAGATCACCCAGGAGATCATGGAAGTCGTCGCGGGCGCCGAGTCGCTCAGCTGATAACCGAGAAAAGGGAAGACATGGAAAACGGCAAGGGCAACACCGGAACGATCGAGGAGATCAAGGGAGTCGTCATCGAGGCGGCCTTCCCCGAGGAGCTCCCGGAGATCAACAACGCGCTCGAGGTACCGCTCGGCGACGGCACGCTGGTCTGCGAGGTCCAGCAGCAGCTCGGCGACGACCGCGTGCGCGCGGTGGCGATGGACTCGACCGACGGCCTGGCCCGCGGCGTGGCGGCGGTCGATACCGGCGGCCCGATCGCCGTGCCGGTCGGCGAGCAGACGCTCGGCCGCATCTTCGACCTGCTCGGAGACACGATCGACGGCGGCCCGCCGATTCCGGCCGACGTTCCCCGCTGGGCGATCCATCGCGGTGCCCCGACCGTCGAGGACCTCACCCCGACCACCGAGATGTTCGAGACCGGCATCAAGGTCATCGACCTGCTCGCCCCCTACGCCAAGGGCGGCAAGGTCGGCCTGTTCGGCGGGGCCGGCGTCGGCAAGACAGTCCTCATCCAGGAGCTGATCCACAACCTGGCCAAGGAGCACGGAGGCCTCTCGGCCTTCTGCGGCGTTGGCGAGCGCTCCCGCGAGGGGAACGACCTCTGGCTCGAGATGAAGGAGTCGGGCGTCATCGACAAGACGATGCTCGTCTTCGGCCAGATGAACGAGCCTCCCGGCTCGCGCATGCGGGTTGCCCTGACCGGCCTGACCATGGCCGAGTACTTCCGTGAGCAGGGCCAGGACGTGCTCCTGTTCATCGACAACATCTTCCGCTTCGTCCAGGCCGGCTCCGAGGTATCGGCGCTCCTGGGCCGCATGCCCTCCCAGGTCGGCTACCAGCCGACGCTCGAGTCGGAGATGGGGCAGCTGCAGGAGCGGATCACCTCGACCCGCGAGGGCTCGGTCACCTCGGTCCAGGCGATCTACGTCCCCGCCGACGACCTCACCGACCCGGCCCCGGCCTCGGTCTTCGCCCACCTCAACGCGACCACCGTGCTCTCGCGCGGCATCGCCGAGAAGGGCATCTACCCGGCGGTCGACCCGCTCGACTCGACCTCCACGATCCTCAAGGCCGACGTGGTCGGCGAGGAGCACTACGCGGTCGCCACCCGCGTCAAGGAGATCCTCCAGCGCTACAAGGAGCTCCAGGACATCATCGCCATCCTCGGTATCGACGAGCTCTCCGAGGACGACAAGATCATCGTCCAGCGCGCGCGAAAGGTGGAGCGCTTCCTCTCGCAGCCGTTCCACGTGGCCGAGCAGTTCACCGGCACGCCGGGCGAGTACGTCCCGATCTCCGAGACCGTCCGCTCCTTCAAGGAGCTGATCGACGGCGAGCACGACGACGTGCCCGAGTCGGCCTTCCTGCTGAAGGGCTCGATCGACCAGGTCGTCGCCGACGCCACCAAGGGGGAGTAGGCGCAGGTGGCCCGCACGCCCTTCAAGGTGGAGGTCCTCACCCCCGAGGGTTCGGTCTTCGACGGCGAGGTCGAGATGCTCTCGACCCGGACCGAGGTCGGCTCGATCGGCATCCTGGCCCACCACACGCCGCTGCTCGGGATGCTCGCGCCGACCGAGCTCAAGCTTCACGTGAGCGAGAGCCAGACCGTCCGCTTCGCCCAGGGCGAGGGCTACATCCAGGTCGCCGACAACCACGCGCTCGTGCTCGTGGAGGAGGCGATCACGCCCGAGGAGCTCGACGTGGCGAAGCTTAACTCCGAGCTCGCCGATGCCGAGGCCGCCGTGGAGGGCGCCGAGCCCCACAGCGAGGCTATGCGCCGCAGCCTGCGCGACAAGCGCCGCGCCCAGGCCTTCCTCGAAGTGGCCGGCGCCGAGAGCGCCTAGCTCTCGACCAGGCCGTACTCGGCCGCGGCCGCCTTCAGCGGCTCCAGGCCGAACGCCTCGACCGGCCCGAGGGCGCCGGCGCCGTGGATCTCTCCGGCGGCGGCGCGATCGGCCCCCCAGGCCAGGAAAGCCGCGGTGATGTCGTAGCCGTTGGGCCCGGTCAGCTGGACGGTGGCGAGCCCCTTGCCGGCCGCGTCGTAGGCGGTGGCGACGATCACCGAGCGGGTCTGCTCCCGGGCCGCTTCGTCGGGCCCGCCGGTCGAGCCCTTCACGAACCGGGCCATCGCCGCGGTCAGCGCCTGCTTGACTCCCGGAACCTTCGTGATCGCCGCGTTGCCGGCGGCCACGGCCTGGAGCGGCCGGGTCAGCGGCCCGAACCAGCCGAGGTAGACCCCCACCTCCTCAAGGCGCGGATCGAGCGCGGGGAGCGTGAAGTGCTCGGTGCCCCCGATGGAGACCGCCTGGACCTCACGGCCGTCGACGTTGAACGAGCGCACGCTCCTGGCGCCGCGCTCGCGCCGCATTGCGCCGCCCCTCCAGGCGAAGGAGCTCTCGAAGAGCACCCCGGCGGCGCTGGCCCGCGTCCCGCCGCTCATGCCGCCGGCCCCGCCGGCGCCCTGCCAGAAGTAGCCGACCTCCACCCGCCGGGCATTCTCGCCGGCCCGCTCGAGCGCCATCGCCCCGGCCAGGTTCCCTGGGACGAAGTCGTAGCCCATGGCGGTGAGCAGGGCGATACCCAGCGGCTCGGCGCGCGGGCCGGCCTTCTCGAAGACGTCGCGGATGAACGGCCCCTCGCCTGTTGAGTCGAGGTAGTGGGCCCGCCGACGGATCGCGGCGTCCAGGGCGGGGCTGCCCCAGCGCATGAACGGCCCGACCGTGGTCACCAGGACGTCGCCCTCGTGCAGGAGCGTGTCGAGGCTCGCCGGGGCGTTGACGTCGGCCACGCGCGCCTCGAGGCCTCCGAGCTCCTTGGCCAGCGTCTCCACCCGGGCGCGGCTGCGGGCGGCCAGGACCGGCTGCAGCCCGCGGGCGACCATCGCGCGGGCGGTCAGCTCTCCCGTATATCCGGTGGCGCCGAAGAGGACGATCTTTGAAGGCATGTCGTGATTATCCTCAAGGTGATGGAAGAGCGCGACCTCGCCGAGCGTCTGATCGCCTACGACACCTCCCGCCCGGAGGGCCTGAGGGTTGCGGCCGAGTACGTACGCGGCTGGCTGGAGAACGCCGGGGTGCGGGTGGAGACTCGCGATCACGGCGGCCTGCCGATGCTCGTGGGCGAGGTAGGCCCGGTCCGGGGGCCGGCCGTGGTCTTCCACGGCCATCTCGACGTGGTGCCCGGGTTCGACGAGCAGTTCGTCCCCCGCGTGGAAGGCGAGAGGCTGGTCGGGCGCGGGGCTTTCGACATGAAGGGCGCGCTGGCCGCGATGCTCTGCGCGATGGGCGACGCCGCCTCCCAGCAGCGGACGCGGGTCGTCTTCGTCTGCGTTCCCGACGAGGAATCCGAGCAGGTGGACGACCGGGCCACCGAAGCCTTCGTGCAGTCCGGCATCGACGCCTCGTTTGCGATCACCGGGGAGCCGACCGACCTCCACGTCGGCGTGCAGGCCAAGGGGCTGCTGGCCATCCAGGTCGAGGTCCGCGGCACCGCCGCCCACGGCTCGACCCCGTGGCTCGGGGACAACGCCGTGCTCAAGGCCCACGACGTCTACCGGCGGATCGAGACGCTGCCGTTCAGCCGCCAGTCCTCGGAGCTCTTCGACCGGCCGTCGATAAACCTCTCCCGCATCAGCGGCGGCGACGCCATCAACAAGGTCCCCGACCGCTGCCTTATCGACGTCGACATCCGCTACCTGCCCGGCCAGGACGCCGGCGAGATCCTCGAGCAGGTCGCGGCGCTGCCTGACGTGGAAATCGTCCAGACGCTCGAGCGGGTGCCGGCCGTCGTGGCCCCCGACGACCCTTACGTCCTGGCCCTGCGCGAGGCCGCCGGGGCCAGCGGCGACAGCGCCAGCCTCTCGGTCGGCCGCGACGGCGCCTCCGACGCCCAGTACTTCCTGGACGCCGGCATCCCCGCCGTCGAGTTCGGGCCGGTCGGGGCCGGTCACCACGGCCCCGAGGAGTGGGTATCGATCCCCTCGCTGGCCGACTACCGCCGGGCGCTCGGAACGTTCGTCGGGGCGGTCGGCGATCTCGGGGATACCCCTGCGCTGCGGGCCATCGACGGCGGCATGGCCTCCTGAGCACCGCTGAACCGGCGGCTCCGGCGGAGCGGCTCTATACCCTGAAGTTGAGCGTTTTCTGCCCGTGAACGAGGATTCCGAAAGCCAGCCCCGGCCCGGTCGCGGCCTGCTCGCCAAGACGGCGCTGGCCGGCGCCCTGGTCGTCCTGCTCACCGCGACGACCGTCGCCTCGGCCGGCCTGCTCGAGGTAAACCAGCTCGTAGATATCGTCCAGAAGGAGGGCCAGTCGATCCCGGGCGTGGAGAACGCCCTGGACGACGTCGACGGCGGCGGCCCGCAGACGATCCTGCTGATCGGCTCCGACCGGCGTTACGAAGAACGCAAGATGAAGAACGCTGGGCGTTCGGACACGCTGATGCTCGCCCACCTGGATCCCGACGCCGGCTCGACGACGGTGATGTCGATCCCGCGCGACCTGCGTGTCCAGATTCCCGGCTACGGCCAGGACAAGATCAACGCCGCCTTCGCCTTCGGCGGTCCCAAGCTCACGCTGAAGACCGTCCGCGACCTGCTGAACATCCCGATCAACCACATCGTCGAGGTCAACTTCGGTGGTTTCAGCCGCGCCGTCAACCGGCTGAACTGCGTCTACGTCGACGTCGACCGCCGCTACTACCACTCCAACGCCGGCCTGGCGCCCAGCCAGCAGTACGCCGAGATCGACATCCCGCCTGGCTACCAGCGGATGTGCGGCCAGACCGCCCTCTCCTACGTCCGCTACCGGCACACCGACTCGGACTTCGTCCGCGCCGCCCGCCAGCAGGACTTCCTGCGCCAGGCCAAGGGCCAGTTCGCGGTCTCCTCGATCCTGGGCGACCGCAAGGAGCTGGTGAGGATCTTCGCCCGCTACACGCGGACCGACATCCGCTCCAATGACGAGATCCTCCAGCTGCTGAAGCTCGCCTTCCTCTCCTCCAAGAACCCGGTCAGCGAGGTCCGTTTCCCGGCCACCGACATTCCGGGAACCAGCGACCTGCAGATCTCGCCTTCGGCGCTGAGCAAGGCGGTCGACGAGTTCGAGAACGCGCGGCCGTCGCCAGGTGCCAAGCAGACCGGGGACGAGAGCAGCAAGGCGCGCAAGGCGCGCAAGAAGCAGCGCAAGAAGACATCGAGCGCTCTCCCGGCCGGCATCGTCGGGGACAAGAGCGAGGCCGAGCAGCAGGCGATCCGGGCGGCGACCAAGATCCGCCTGCCGATCTACTACCCGGCGGTGCGGCTGGCCAGCGGCGGCTTCTCCTCCGGCGAGCCCGACTACCCGGCCACCCGCGCCTATCGCCTGGTGACCCGCCAGAAGGACCGCTACGAGTCCTACCGGATGGTCCTCTCTACCGGCGAGGCCGGCCAGTACTACGGGATCCAGGGCACGGCGTGGAAGTCGCCGCCGATCCTCGATGGCCCGAGCGAGACGATGAAGCTCGGGGGCCGCAGCTTCGAGCTGCACTACGACGGCCGGCGGCTCTCGGTGGTGGGCCTGAAGACGCCGAAGGGCAGCTATTGGGTGGCCAACACGCTCTCGCGGACCCTCACCAACCAGCAGATGCTGGCGATCGCCAAGTCGCTCAAGCGGCTCGGCAGCTGAGTCCCGGCAATCGGTTTTCCGGGCGCTAGGCTTCGCCGGTCCTCATGAGCACCTCGGAACGAGAGCCGATCGGGGTGATCGGCACCGGCTACGTCGGCCTCTGCACGGCGGTCGGCTTTGCCGAGCTGGGCAGCGATGTCTGGTGCATCGATATCGACGCGGAGAAGATCGCCGCCCTGGAGCGCGGCGAGGTCCCGATCCACGAGCCCGGGCTCGAGGAGGCCCTGGAGCGCAACCGGGAGCGGCTCCACTTCTCGACCGACCTGGCCGACGCCCTGGAAAACGCCCGCCTGCTCTTCGTGGCCGTGGGCACGCCGCCGACCTACTCCGGCGACGCCGACCTGGGCGCCGTCCACGCCGTGGTCGAGGCGATGCCGGCCTCCGACCGCCATGCGCTGGTGATGAAGTCGACCGTTCCCGTCGGCACCGGCGAGGCGATCGAGCGGATCTTCGTCGAGCAGGGCAAGGAGGGCTTCAGCTACGTCTCGTGCCCGGAGTTCCTCAAGGAGGGAACGGCGCTGGCCGACTTCCTGAACCCCGACCGCGTGGTGATCGGCGACCGCGGCGACTGGGCCGGCGACGCCGTCGAGGAGCTCTACCGGCCGCTTCTCGCCGCTGAGTACGGCGGCCAGGGCTCCGGGGAGCTGGTCCGGACCGACGTGGCCAGCGCCGAGATGGTCAAGCTCGCCGCCAACGCCTTCCTGGCCACGAAGATCTCCTTCATCAACGAGATCGCCAACGTCTGCGAGGAGACCGGGGCCGACGTGCTCGAGGTCGCCAAGGGGATGGGCCTCGACGACCGGATCGGCCCGAAGTTCCTGCGCCCTGGGATCGGCTTCGGCGGCTCCTGCTTCCCGAAGGACGTCTCGGCGCTCAAGCAGCTGGCCGGCAACAGCGGCTACCACTTCCAGCTCCTGGGGGCGGTAATCGAGGTCAACGAGCTCCAGAAGCGGCGCGTCATCGGCAAGCTCGAGAAGCACCTGGGCTCGCTGGTCGGGCGCCGGATCGCCCTGCTCGGGCTCGCCTTCAAGCCCGACACCGACGACATGCGCGAGGCCTCCTCGCTGGTCCTCGCCGCGCGGCTCCAGGCCGCGGGCGCCACGGTGGCCGCCTACGACCCGATTGCCGAGGCGGCGGCCCGGCCGCTGATGCCGGGAGTCGAGTTTGCCGCCGACGCCCTGGCGGCGGCCAGCGGCGCCGACGCGGTGGTGCTGGTGACCGAGTGGGACGAGATCGTCTCGGTCGACCCGGGGGCGCTGGCCGGGGCTATGGCCGGCAACGTCGTCATCGACGGCCGCAACGCCCTGGATCCCGGGGCGGTCCGCGCCGCCGGGCTGGTCTACGAGGGCGTCGGGCGCGCCTGACCGCATGCGTGCGGTGATCCTCGTCGGCGGGGAGGGAACCCGCCTGCGGCCCCTCACCTCGGAGGAACCCAAGCCGGTCGTCCCGCTCGCCGGGCGCCCGCTGATGGCCTACATGCTCGACTGGCTGGCCGGCGCCGGGGTGACC
>CAIKSH010000028.1 GCA_903830015.1 uncultured Solirubrobacterales bacterium
CTACAACGAGGAGCACGGAATCACCGCCGAGTCGATCGTCAAGGCGGTGAGCGGTATCGGGGAGTTCCTCCAGGCCGAGAGCAAGACCCCGTCGAAGGGCCGTCGCGGACCGAAGCGCAGCAAGGCCGATGGCGGGCCGGAGGAGATACGCACGGCGATCGTCCAGCTCGAGGAGGAGATGCTCGTCGCTGCGGACGAGCTGCGGTTTGAGCACGCCGCCCGTTTGCGCGACGAGCTGCGCGACCTCCAGCGCCAGCTGGACGGCATGGAAGCCGCGGGACTGCGGCCGGCCGGCTGAGCCGCCGGGTCAGGGGCAGGGCCGGTCGACGCGCGGATCCGGCGCGAAGGCGTTGACCGAGGCGAGCGCAGCTTCCATGCGTTCGGGCCCGATCTTGATCGTCTCGCCGGCGAATGGCCGGTCGAAGCTGGCGACGAGGACGATCGCCGCCGCCACCAGGGCGGCCGCCCCCCCGGCGATGAACATCTGCAGGTAGGCGTATTCGTTGTACATCATCAGGGCGCTGAGGACGACGACGAGAAGGCCGCCGGCGATGAGGACGAACCAGAAGAGTCCCGGGAGCGTCCCGTTGATGGCGTCGGCCCGCTCCCGGCGTGCCACGCTCAGGTCGCGCTCGCTCGTGATCAGGCTCGACACCACGGTCGAGGGAGCTCCCGGGTCCCGTGCGGCGCGGGAGAGGGTCTGGGGAATCCGGTCGGCAGCGGCGCCGAGGAAGGGACTCGACGAGCCCCGCTGCATGCTCGGCCACTCCTCTTCGATGGCCACCCGTGCGTAGCAGACAAGCTGGTGGTCGAGGTCGTCTCGCAGCGGGGGCGGCAGCGCCGCGGCGCTGCGGGACATGGCGACGAGTGCGCTCGCTTCGGTGCTCACCGACTTCTTCGTGGCGTTGAAGCTCCCGATGGCGGTCACGAGTATCAGGCCCAGGATGACCCCGTAGACGAAGAAGATGTCGCCGGGGCGCCGGCTGGTGGTGGCCATCTCCTTCACCAGCGGGCGACGGGCGCCGATGCGCCGCAGGATGTAGGAGACGATCACCGCGAAGGCGACCGCGGCGACCACGATCAGGACGGCCAGTACCGGGCCGGGGGAGATCATCGCGTGCTCTCCACGGTCACGCCCCGGCCCCGGGCCAGGCGACCGCCCTCCACCCGGAATGCGCCGTAGAGGTCGGTGCTCACGTCCCCGGTCGGCGTGATGCTGTACGAGCCGATCACGCTGGCGCGGTCGGTGGCCCTAAGGGCCTGGTTTACGACGAACCGGCGCTGTCCCTGAAGGTTGAGCCCGGCGCCGGAGGGCAGATCGGCTATCGCGTCGAGGACCAGGCTCATCGCTTCGTAACCGTAGAGGGCGAACGGCGAGGGGTCTCGGCGGTACCGGTCCCGGAAACGGTCGATGAAGCGCACCCCGCGGGAGCCGTAGTAGCTGGCGGGAAGAGCGAAGCTGGTGACGTAGGTGCGGTTCTGGGCATCGCCGAGCGCCAGCAGGGAAGGTCTCTCGCTCAGTCCGTCGGGGAGGAAGATCTTGGCCTCGGGATCGGTCCGGGCAAAGCGCTGCATGAACTCCAGGGTCGCCGGAGAGGAGTTTGCGGCCACGAAGAGGGCATCGGCCTTCAGGCTGGCGGCCCGCCGCGCGGCGGCGGCAGGGGAGGGGCTGGAAATGCCAATCCGCCCCACGACCCGGATGCCACCCTTCCTGGCGTCGCTAGCCACGCCGCTGGCGAGCCCGTTGCCGTAGAGGCCACCGTCGTCGGCGATCACGATGCGCTCGACCGTCTCCTCGCGCATGTAGGCGACGACCGCCTTGGCCTGGATCGCGTCGCTGGGCGCCAGGCGCACCAGGGTCCGAAGGCCGGTCGGAGCAATTTCGGCCACCGGCCGGAAGGTTCCCGGGACCACGGCGGTCAGCGCGCTCGCCGTGGAGGTGGGGGTGACCTGGAGCAGGCCGGCCCGGTTCAGGATCGGGGCCACCTCAGCGCTCTCCGACGAGGTGTAGGCGCCGATGAAGGCAAGGCTGAGCTTCGACCGGGCCGCCTCCCGCGCAGCAAGGGCTGCCTGGTCGAGGCTGGGGGCCCCGGTCGCGTCCGAGGTTGAGCGAACGACAAGGCGGACCCGATAGTCACCAGCCCGCCCCTCCCGCTCGGCGAGGGCGAGGCGCTCGGCATCGACAATGTCCCGTCCGGCGGGGTCGCTCCCCGGGCTAAGCGGCATTCCGGTGTAGACCGATCGCGTCCCCAGCGTCCTGGGCTGGCTCTCCTCGGAGGAGCCGCAGCCGGTCGCCAGCGCGATCACGGCCAGCGCGAGCAGCAGTGCGGTTGCTCCCTTCCGGCTCCCCATCGCCGGCAGACCCTACCGTCGATCACCGCGCCCACCGCTACCCTGCCCCGCGTGGGAGAGAGCGACCAGGCAACCCGGGCCCAGTTGGACCGGCTCGACCGCATCGAGGCCGAGCTCAACCGGCTTCTGGCCGAAGTCCGGGCCGCGTCGGCCGAAATAGCCGCCGAGATCGGACGTCTCCGGGTGGAGATCCCCGACCTGCCGGCGCCGGCCCCTACGCCCCTGACTGAACCGCCGGTCGGGGGCGACGCTCCTGAAGGCGACGTCGAGGGTGCCCGGCTCGTGGCGCTCGAACTCGTCATGCGCGGCGAAGGCGACGAGGAGGCCCGCCGGCACCTCGAATCAACCTTCCCCGGGGTCGACGCCGCCGCAGTACTCGAGCAGACCCGCGCAACCATCGGCTCGTAGGCGGGTTTCAGGAGCGATGCGCCTCCCCGCGTTCCTTTCTGTGGCAGTGGTCGTGCTTGCCCTGGCCGGGCCGGCGGCCGGCGCCCCGGTCCCCGCAACCTTCTTTGGGGTAATGGCCAACGGCCCGCTGCTGGGCCCCTGTGACCTGCCCGCCGAAATGGCCGTCATGAAGGGTTCGGGCGTGGGAACCATCCGGCTGCCGGTCGAGTGGTCGGACCTCCAGCCGTACCAGAGCCTCGACGAGGTGCCGGCCGGCGAGCGGTCACGCTTCACGGTGGTGGACGGGATACCCACCGACTTCGGCCCGACCGATCGAAGGGTGCTCGCCGCCGCCGGCCAGGGCATCGACGTCCTGGCCCTGGTCAACAAGGCGCCCCCGTGGGCCGAGGCCGACCCGGCGAAGGACTTCTCCCCGCCCAGGAGTCCGGAGGCCTATGGCCGCTTCCTCCAGATGCTGGTGGCCCGCTACGGGCCCAACGGAAGCCTCTGGGCCGAGAACCCGGCCGTACGGCCGGTGCCGATGCGGCGCTTCCAGGTCTGGAACGAGCCGAGCCTGCCGCGCTACTTCGCGGTCTCTTCGTTTGCCCGGCCCTACGTCCGGCTGCTTGCCGCCGCCTACCGTGCGGTCAAGGCGGTCGACCCGGGGGCTACGGTCGTCACCGCCGGCCTGCCCAACTTCTCCTGGCGCGACCTCGAGAAGCTCTACCGGGCCGGGCTTCGGGCGCGGGGCCACTTCGACGCGGTGGCCATCCACCCGTTCACCGGCGATGCCTCCGGGAGCGTCGAGATCCTGCGGCGGGTCCGTGCGGTGATGAACGAGAACGGCGACCGGCGCAGCCCGATCTGGGTGACCGAGGTCTCATGGCCCTCCGGCCGCGGGAAGGCCGACGCCAACCAGCGCTGGGTAACCACCGAGGCCGGCCAGGCACGGAAGGTGACGGAGGTCTACCGCGCCTTCGCCCGGGCCCGGGGCTCCCTGCGGCTGCAGCGGGCCTACTGGTACACGTGGGTCACCACCGATACCGGCTCCAGCAATGCCTTCGATTACGCCGGCCTGCGCACGGTCGCCGCCGACGGCGCATTCGTCGACAAGCCCGCACTCTCCGCTTACCGCTCGGTCTCCCGCTCGCTCACCGGGCGCTGAGCGCCCCGGGCGGGGAATAGACTCGGAGCTATGGCGTCCTCGAGCGCGATAGCGGTTTCCGGTGCGCGCGAGCACAACCTGAAGGACATCTCGCTCGAGCTCCCCAGGGACGCGCTGGTGGTGATTACGGGCCTCTCGGGATCGGGCAAGTCCTCGCTGGCCTTCGACACCATCTACGCCGAGGGCCAGCGCCGCTATGTCGAGTCGCTGAGCGCATACGCGCGCCAGTTCCTGGGCCAGATGGACAAGCCCGACGTCGACTCGATCGAAGGTCTATCACCGGCTATCTCGATCGACCAGAAGACGACCTCCCGCAACCCCCGCTCCACGGTCGGCACGGTCACCGAGATCTACGACTACCTGCGGCTCCTCTGGGCCCGGGTTGGCCACCCCCACTGCTACGTCTGCGGTGAGCCGATCGCCGGCCAGTCGGCGGAGCAGATCATCGACCAGGTCATGGAGCTCCCCGAGGGCGAGCGGATCATGGTCCTTGCGCCGCTGGTCCGCGACCGCAAGGGCGAGTACGGAAAGCTCTTCGAGGGCCTGCGCAGCGACGGCTATGCGCGCGTGAAGGTCGACGGCGAGCTGCACACCCTCGACGAGGAGATCGAGCTCGACAAGCGCTACAAGCACAGTATCTCGGTCGTCGTCGACCGCCTGGTGATCCGGCCCGGGGTGCGCAAGCGGCTCGCCGATTCGGTGGAGATCGCCGTCGGGCTGGGCGGGGGAATAGTCGAGGTCGAGACCGTCCCCAAGGACGGGGAAGGCGAGCTCATGACCTTCTCGGAGAGCTTCGCCTGCGTGAAGTGCGGCGTCTCGATGCCCGAGCTCGAGCCGCGGATCTTCTCGTTCAATTCGCCCCACGGGGCCTGCGAGCGCTGCACCGGCCTGGGCTCCCAGATGGAGATCGACCCGGAGCTGATCGTTCCCGACCCGTCACTCTCGATCGAGGAAGGCGCGCTGGCTCCCTGGGCGGCGAGCAGCTCCAACTACTACGAGCAGGTCACCGCGGCGATCGCCGACGCCTACGACAAAGACACGTCGGTGGCCTGGGAGAAGCTCCCGGCCCGCCAGCGCGACCTCTACCTCTACGGCACCGGCGAGGACCGGATCGACGTCAGCTACCGCAACCGCTACGGCCGCACCCGTTCGTACTCGACGAGGTTCGAGGGCATCATTCCCAACCTCGAGCGCCGCTACCGGGAGACCGAATCGGAGTCGATGCGGGAGCGGATCGAGGGGTTCATGGCCGTCGTCCCGTGCCCGGACTGCGAGGGCTCCCGGCTGCGCCCCGAGTCGCGCGCCGTGCTGGTCGGCGGCCTCCCGATCCACGAATTCACCGGCTACTCGGTCCGCCGGGCCCTCGAATGGGTGGACGATGTCGAGCTCACCGACACCGAGCGCCATATCGCCCGCCTGATCCTGCGTGAGATCTCCGAGCGACTCAGGTTCCTGGAGGATGTCGGCATCGGCTACCTCTCCCTGGACCGCGCGGCGGCGACGCTTTCCGGCGGCGAGGCCCAGCGCATCCGGCTGGCCACCCAGATCGGTTCGGCCCTGGTCGGGGTGCTCTACGTGCTCGATGAGCCGTCGATCGGGCTCCACCAGCGCGACAACTCACGCCTCATCGCCACGCTTGAGCGGCTGCGTGACCTGGGCAACACCGTGCTCGTGGTCGAGCACGACGAGCAGACGATGCGCTCAGCCGACTGGCTGGTCGACCTCGGTCCCGGCGCCGGCGAGCACGGTGGCGAGATAG
>CAIKSH010000029.1 GCA_903830015.1 uncultured Solirubrobacterales bacterium
CGGCCGCGGTGGCCGCCGCGGTGGGGGCCTTCAAGGTGCTCTTCCTCACCGACGTGCCCGGCTGGCTCGAGGATCCGGCCGACGAGACCTCGCTGATCAGCGAGATCGGCGCCGCCGACGCCCGCGCACGGCTGGATTCGGTCGAGGGCGGGATGCGGGCCAAGGTCGAGGCCTGCCTGGACGCCGTCGAGGGCGGCGTTCCCTCGGCCCACGTCGTCGACGGCCGCGTGCCGCACTCGCTGCTGCTCGAGCTCTTCACCGACGCCGGCGCCGGAACCAAGATCTCGGCGTGAGCCTCGCCGAGCTGCAGCGGCTCGAGTCGCAGAGCGTCATCGGCACCTACGTGCGCCAGCCGGTCGAGTTCGTCCGCGGCGAGGGCTCGTGGCTGTGGGACGCCGACGGGGAGAGCTACCTCGACCTGCTCTGCGGCATCTCGGTTACCAACCTCGGCCACTGCCACCCGCGCGTGGTCGAGGCGGTCCGCGAGCAGGCCGGGACGCTGATGCACGTCTCCAACCTCTTCTACACCGAGCCGGCCATGGAGCTCGCCGCCCGGCTCACCGAATCCTCGCTGGGCGGGAAGGTCTTCTTCTGCAACTCCGGCGCCGAGTCGATCGAGGCGGCGGTCAAGCTCTCACGGCGCGCCAAGGCGGCCGGCGGCGTGGTGACGATCTCCGGCGGCTTCCACGGCCGGACCTACGCCGCGCTCTCGGCCACCGGCCAGGAGGAAAAGCAGGCGCCGTTCGCGCCGCTGGTCCCGGGCTTCACCACGGTGGCGCCGACCGTCGAGGCGCTCGGCGGGGCGATCGGCCCCGACACCGCCGCGGTGATCATCGAGCCGGTGCAGGGGGAGGGCGGCATCCGGCCGGTGCCGGACGAGGTGCTCGCCTTCGCCCGCCAGGCCTGCGACGAGCACGGCGCGGCGCTGGTCCTCGACGAGGTCCAGGCCGGAATGGGCCGCACCGGCACGCTCTGGGCCTACGAGCAGACCCCGGTCGTCCCCGACGCAATCACCACGGCCAAGGCGCTCGGAGGCGGGCTGCCGATCGGCGCCCTGATCACCGGGCCGCGGCTGGCCGACGCGCTGCGCCCCGGCGACCACGGGTCGACCTTCGCCGGCGGCCCCGTGGTCGCGCGGGCCGCCCTGGCCGCGCTGGAGGTAACCGACGACCCTGAGCTCCTGGCCCGCGTCGGCGCGGTCGGGGAGAGGCTGCGCGAGGAGATCGCGGGCCTTCCCGGGGTGAGCGAGGTCCGCGGCCGCGGGCTGATGGTCGGCTTCGACCTGGAGACCGGCGGCGCCCCGGAGCTCGTCGGCGCCGCGCTGGGCGCCCAGAAGATCGTCATCAACGCCACCGGCCCGCAGACCGTCCGGCTCCTTCCGCCGCTCACCATCACCGACGACGAGGTCGCCACCGCGCTGGAGCGCCTGGCCGCGGCGCTGGAAGGCCACGGCGGCTGACCGCCCCCGCCTAGACTGCCGCCGATGCCCGAAGCCGAGCCCACCGCCCTGAGCGCCTCCTACCTCGCCAGCCGCGACGAGGTCGAGCGCGTCCTGCTGCTCTACTCCGGCGGCCTGGACACCAGCGTCATGTGCAAGTGGATCCAGGACGAGTACGGCGCCGAGGTCGTCGCCCTCACCGTCAACCTCGGCCAGCCCGGCGAGGACTACGACGTGGTGCGCCAGAAGGCCCTCGACCTGGGGGCCGTGGCCGCCGAGGTGGTCGACGCCCGCGAGGAATTCGCCCGCGACTTCATCGTCCCGGCGATCAAGGCCAACGCCGTATACGGCCTGGGCTACCCGCTCTTCACCGCGCTCGGGCGGCCGCTGATCGCCAAGATCGCCGTCGAGCAGGCCCGCATCCACGGCTGCGACACGATCGCCCACGGCTGCACCGGCAAGGGCAACGACCAGGTCCGCATCGAGGGCACCGTCGCCACGCTGGCGCCGGAGCTCAAGGTGATCGCCCCGGTGCGCGAGTGGCAGATGGGCCGCGAGGAGGAGATCGCCTACGCCCGCGAGCACGGCATCCCGATCAAGGGCGGCGCCGAGCAGACCCCGTACTCGATCGACGACAACCTCTGGGGGCGCTCCTCGGAGGGCCGCTGGATCGAGGAGCTGGACCGCGCCCCCGAGCAGGACGTCTTCCAGCTGGTGACCCCGCCGGCGCTGGCCCCCGACGAGCCGGAGATGGTGGAGGTCGAGTTCGAGAAGGGCGTGCCGGTGGCGCTGAACGGCGAGCGGATGGGCCTCGTCGACCTGCTCGAGAAGGCGGCGCAGATCGGCGCCCGCCACGGCGTGGGGATCATCGACCACATCGAGGACCGCATCGTCGGGCTCAAGGTGCGCGACATCTACGAGGTGCCGGCGGCGGCGATCATCCTGCCCGCCCACGCCGAGCTCGAGCGGCTCACCGGCACGATCCACCAGAACCGCTTCAAGGAGGGCCTGGACCGCCAGTGGGCCTACCTGGTCTACGCCGGCCTGTGGTGGGAGCCGCTGCGGGTTAACCTCGACGCCTTCATGGACTCGGCCAACGAGACGGCCACCGGCACGATCGGGGTGGAGTGCTTCAAGGGCGTGGCCCGCGTGGTCACCCGAAGCTCCCCGTATGCGGTCTACGACGCCTCCCTGGCCACCTTCGAGACCTCCGGCGGCCTGTTCAGCCAGAACGCCTCGCCGGGATTCATCGAGCTGTGGAGCCTGCAGTCGCGGATGGCCTACCGGCTGCGCGAATCGCTCGAAGAGGGCCAGGACGGGTAGCCTGCCGGCATGCTCTCCCCGCGCGCCTACCAGCTGATCGGAATGGCCGCCTGGCACGGCGGCAAGGTCTACGCCCGCCGCCGCGCCCCCGACTACGCCGGCCCGGCCCGCCTGGCCGCCGCGATCATCGTCGGCGCCGTGGTGATCGGGGCGATCGCCGTGGTCGGCTCCAACCTGCGCGAGAGCGACCCGCTCACCACGATCTAGGTACCGCGGCGGGTAGGCTGGCCGCGATGGCCGGCCCCCTCCAGCCCGTCCCCGACCCCGAGCCCGAGCCGCAGGAGTCTGCGGAGCCGCACGCCGGTGCCCGGGAAGCGCAGGGCGCAGAGGCCGCCATCCTGGCCGAGCGCCGCGCCCGGCGCGCCGAGCTGGCCGAAAAGGAGCTGCGCGAGCGGCTCGCGGCCTCCGAGGCCCGCGTGGCCGAGCTCGAGCTGGCCGCCGGGGAGGCCGAGCGCGCGCGGGCCGAGCTGCAGGCCCTGCGCGGCCGCGACGCCGATATCGCCTCGCTGGTCGGGGAGGCCGCCGACGCGGTGGCCGCCGCCC
>CAIKSH010000030.1 GCA_903830015.1 uncultured Solirubrobacterales bacterium
CGCGAGTCGCGGCTCTTCCCGTCGATGTGGTCGTACGTGCGCCGCAACTCGGTCTCGATCTTCCGCATCTACGCCCAGTACGAGCCGATGCGGGTCTTCATGACCCTCGCCGTGCTGCTCTTCGTCCTCGCCCTCGTGCCGTGGACCCGGTTCTTCGTCAGCTGGCTTCAGGGCGACGGCGCCGGCCACGTCCAGTCGCTGATCTTCGGAGCCGTGCTGTTCAACGCGGCGGTCGTGATGGCGGCGCTCGGCGTGATCGGCGACCTGATGCACGCCCAGCGGATCATGAGCCAGCGCATCTTCGAGCGCGTGCGGCGGATCGAGCTCCAGCTCGACGTGCCCCCGTCCCACTACGAGCCCGGCGCCCGGCCGACCGGCCAGCCGCCTACGACCGGCGCCCACTCGGCCCCGACGACCGAGGAGCAGCGCCAGTCGACGGCCGAGCGGGAAGCCCTCCAGGCTTGAGCGCCCGCCTGACCACCGACGACCGCGGGGTCGTCACCGGCAACACCTACGACAAGTACGGGTCCGGGAACCCGGTGGTCCGCAGGCTGATGTCCGGGTTCCACCGGGGCCTCGACGAGCTCTTCCGGGAGGCCGCTCCGGGCTCGGTCCTCGACGTGGGCTGCGGCGAGGGTTTCATCACCCGCCAGTGGGCGGCGCGGATCGCTCCTGGCCGGGTCGTCGGCGTCGACCTCGAGGACTCCCTCCTCCAGGCCGAGTGGAACAGGTCGCAAGCGGCGAACCTCGACTACCGCGTGATGCAGGCCGAGAGCCTGGCCTTCGCCGACGGCGAGTTCGAGATGGTCAGCGCGATCGAGGTCCTCGAGCACGTCGAGAGCCCGGCCCGGGTGCTGGAGGAGATGGTGCGCTGCTCGTCACGCTGGCTGCTGCTCTCGGTGCCCCGCGAGCCGATCTGGAGAGCGACCAACCTCGCCCGCGGCGCCTACTGGGGCAGCATGGGCAATACGCCCGGCCACCTGAACCACTGGTCGAGCCGCTCCTTCCGGGAGCTGCTTGGCGGCTACGGCAGGGTCGTGGCGACCCGCCAGCCGTTCCCCTGGACCATGGCCCTCGTCGAGACCGGTGCCTGACCTGAACCCCGTCCACTCCGCCCCGGGTGCCGGCCCGCGCCCGGACGACTACAGCCGCGGGGCACGGGTCCTGTTCGTCGGGGTCGCCTCCACCGGCCTCTTCACGTTCGCCTACTTCGCCTTCGCCTCCCACCTGCTGCCGGCGGCGCAGTACGGGACGATCACCCTGCTGTGGGCGCTGCTGTTCATCACCATCTCGGTGATCTACCGCCCGGTAGAGCAGCTCCTCTCGCGGACGATCGCCGACCGCCGGGCCCGCGGAGCCCACCACGGCCACCCGATGCGCCGGCCGGTCGCCATCCAGGCCGCGTTCGCGGCAGCCTTCCTGGTCCTCGCGCTCGCCTTCTCCGGCCCGCTGACCGACCTTTTCGGGGGCTCGTCGGCGCTCTTCTGGATCTTCACCGGCGCCGGGCTGGCCTACGCGGCCAGCTACTTCGCCAGGGGCTACTTCGCCGGACACCAGTGGTTCGCCCTCTACGGGGGCCTGATGCTCTTCGAGTCGACCTTCCGGTTCTGCTTTCCGCTGGCCGTGGCGATCGGGATCACCTCGGGCCAGACGGCGATCGCCGCCGGGATCCTCGCCGCGCCGGTGCTCTCGCTGCTCGTCGTGCCGTGGGCGATCGCCCGCCACGCCCAGCTCGACCGCGACGCGCCTGCGCCCGAGCTCGACGATGCCGTTCAGGCCGGGACCGCCTTCGCGCTGTCGGTGGCGGGGATCCAGCTCGGCGAGCAGGTCCTGCTCAACTCCGGCGTGCTGGTGGCTGACGCCGTCGCCGACGCCGCCGTGGCCGGGGCCGTCTTCAACGTGCTCCTGATCACGCGGGCCCCGATCCAGCTCTTCCAGTCGGTCCAGACCTCGCTGCTGCCCCACCTCACCGGGCTGAAGGCCACCGACGGCCACGAGCAGTTCGGATCGGCGATCCGGGTTACGGTCCGGGCGGTGGCCGCCTTCGCCGGCCTGGCCGCCATCGGGCTGCTCATCATCGGCCCCGAGTTCATGAAGCTCGTCTTCGGGAGCGACACCACCTACGGGCGGGTCGGCCTGGCGATCGTCGCCGTCGGGATGGGCTTCCACCTGATGGCCGGGACGCTCAACCAGGCCGCCCTGGCCCGCGAGCACGCCCGGCAGGCCGCCTTTGCCTGGCTGCTGTCGGGCATGGTCCTGGTGGGGTGGATGTTCGTGCCCGCGGTCTCCGACGTGCTGCTGCGGGCCGAGATCGGCTACGCGGCCTGCGCCGCCCTGCTCTGCGCCCTGCTCTACGCGCTCTACCGGCGCGCGCCGGCCTGAGCCTCAGCGGGACTGGGCGGCGGCGAGAATCGCGCGGTAGGCAGCGGCCGGGTCGTCGGTGCCGAAGACGGCGCTGCCGGCCACCAGCCGCTGGGCCCCGGCGGCCACGGCCGGGCCGGCGGTCGACTCGTCGATGCCGCCGTCGACCTCGAGGACGGTCTGCTCCGGCAGCAACTCGCGCATCCGCGCGATCTTCTCCAGCGAACCGGGGATGAACCCCTGGCCGCCCCAGCCGGGGTTGACGGTCATGCAGAGCGCCAGGTCGACCTCGACCTCCTCGTAGAAGTCGGTCGGCGTCGCCGGGTTTACCGCCAGGCCGGCACGGCACCCGTGATCGCGGATCAGGCCCAGGGCATAGTCGACCGCCGGCGTCGCCTCGGCGTGGATGATGATCGTCCCGGCGCCGGCCTCGGCGAAGGCGGCGATCTGGGTCGTCTCCGGGTGCTCGACCATCAGGTGGACCTCGAGGTGCAGGCCCATCCCGCGCAGCGCCTCGCAGGCCGGCGGCCCCATCGAGAGCGGGGGCACGAAGTGGCCGTCCATGATGTCGACGTGGATCACCTCCGCGCCGGCCTCCTGGACCAGTGAGACCTGCTCGCGCAGCACGCCGAAGTCGGCCGAGAGGATCGACGGGGCGACCTGGGGGAAGCCGCTCATACCTCCACCAGCATCGAGGTTCCGCAGTGAGAGCACTCGGTAGTCGCGGTGCTCGACATCCGGACGATGGTCTGGTGCTCGCCGCAGCCCGGGCAGACCGAGCGCAGCTCGTAGCGGTGCAGGCAGTAGACACAGCGGTAGCGACCCGCGACCGTCGTCGGCCTCAGCCACGGCTCATGACAGGACGGACACTGCAGCCCTATCGAAAGCTCGGACATCGCGGTCACTATACGCCGCCCCTCCGGCGTATCCGGCCGCTCACGGCTGGCCGGCGAACGGGTCGCCGTGGCCCCTCAGGTAGTCCTCCCAGCCCATCTCGCGGCCTCCGGAGGGAAGGACCCGGTCGGGGACCAGGACGCCGTCCTCGACGTGGGCCTCCAGCACGCCGAGGAAGCTGCCGTCGGGAAGCTCGAGCCGGGCCCCCACGTGCGGGCTGAGCGCGCGCACGACACGCTCCTGCTCTTCGGCCGGCGCGGAACGGTCGAGGGTGCGGTCGGCGGCGGTCACCTTCTCAGCCCAGGTGACCTGCGCCTCGTCCTGGGCGACGTAATCCCGCTCGGCACCCATCGCCTCGAGCAGCAGCTGCGCGCCCAGCTCCTCGAGCCGCGTGGAGAGGCTCCCCCAGGTGTCGCCGGCGAGGATCGGCTCGGCCCGCGCCAGGCAGACCGGCCCGCTGTCGAGCCCGGCGTCGAGCCTCATGATCGATACCCCGGTCTCGGTGTCGCCGGCGATGATTGCCCGCTCGATCGGGGCGGCGCCGCGCCAGCGGGGAAGCAGCGACGGGTGGACGTTGAGGATCTCGTAGCGGTCCAGGAGCGGCTCCCCGACGAGCGCGCCGTAGGCGCAGACCACGAGAAGTTCGGGCCCTGCCGCCTCGATCGCCTCCACCGCGGCGGGCGAGTTGACGTCCTCAGGCTGCAGGAGCTCCAGGCCCAGCTCCCGCGCCGTCTCAGCGACCGGCGGGGCGGCAAGCCGGCGCCCCCGACCGGCGGGACGGTCGGGACGGGTGACCACCAGCCGCGGCGTACGGCCGCCCTCGCAGATCCGGCGCAGGAGGCCGGCGGCAAAGCCGGAGGTACCCAGGGAGGCGAATTCCACCGGGCCGTCAGCTTCCGCGCGTGGCCTCGCGGAGAATCCGCATCGCCTCGCGGCGGTCCGACCTGGAGGCGCGGTCGAGGATCAGGACGCCATCGAGGTGGTCGACCTC
>CAIKSH010000031.1 GCA_903830015.1 uncultured Solirubrobacterales bacterium
CGTCATCGGGAGTGATGAAGCCGTAACCCTTCTCGTCGCTGAACCACTTGACTGTTCCTGTCGCCATCGAATTACCTCCGGCGTTATGTGCTGCTACTCGCCGGGGATGCTTTTCGGGCAAACATGCGGGCGCTGGCACTGCTTTCGTCGCGCAGCTGCGCGACACTTACCGGCGTGACGCTAGCAACCCGCAGCCGGACTCCCCGCCCTGCCCCCGTCGGCCGCGCCGTGGCCCTGCTGGCCCTGCTCGCACTGGCGCTGCCCCTGGCCGCCTGTGGTGAGCGCCAGGACGGTTCCGGGACCCCTCGCGAACGGAAGGCGTCGGTGGTACTGGATGTACCGGCAAACGCCAACCACGTCGGCCTCCTCACGGCCCTCGCCGACGGGAGCTTTGCCAAGGCCGGCCTGGCGGTCAGCACCAGCGTCGGCCCGAGCCCGTCGGACGCACTGCCGGCGGTCGCCTCCGGCCGGGCCGATTTCGCCATCTCCCACGCTCCCGAGCTGCTGATCGCCCGCTCCAAGGGCGAGGATCTCGTTGCGGTGGCCTCGATCGTGCAGCGTCCGCTCACCTCCCTGATGGCCACCGGCGACCAGGCCGTCGATCCCCGCAAGCTGGAGGGGGCGAGGATCGGCACCGGCGGCCTGGCCTTCCAGGACGCCTTCCTCGACGAGATCCTCTCCTCGGCCGGGGTCGACACCTCGAAGGTGAAGGTGACCGACGTCGGCTACGGCTTCTCGCAGGCGATGACCCGGCGAAAGGTCGACGCCACCTTTGGCGCCTACTGGAACATCGAAGGCATCGAGCTGCGGGAGGCGGGCAAGAGGCCGCGAACGCTGCCGGTCTACCGGGCCGGCGTGCCCCCCTACGACGAGCTGGTCCTCGTGGCCCGTGAGCAGACCGTCCGCAGCGACGGTCCCCTGGTGCGCCGCTTTGTTCAGGCCCTGCAGCGCGGCTCGGAGACTGCGCGCAGCGACCCCGAGGCTGCCGCGGCCACGGTTCGCCGCGCATCGCCCAAGACCGGCCGCCGCGAGGCCCTTTCGACCGTGGAGGCGACCCTCCCCCTCCTCTTCCCCACTGACGCCCGCCGGCCCTTCGGGTGGATGAGCCCGGAGCGCTGGCAGGCCCTCTCGGAGTGGATGGTCAGGAGGGACCTGCTCAGGCCGGGGAGTAACCCGCTGACCGCGCTGACGAACGAGTTCCTGCCCGGCGAAGGCGTGCCCCCGCCGGAGCAGTGATCCCCAGGGCGTGCGCTCCGGCCAGGGCCGCCCACCGCCCGTAGGTCGAAAAGAGCTCCCGCACCTCCTCCTCGTCGGCAATGGCGCCCGGACGACCGCGAAGGAGCCGGCCGCACCACTTCAGGTAGCCCAGGTCCCCGGCCGGGATGGCGTCGTAGCGGCCCTGGCCGGCGACGGCGAATACGTCGGCCGTCCACCGTCCTATCCCGGGAACCGTCATCAGGCGCCGGCAGGTCGTGTCGTGGTCGGGGGAGCGCAGGTCGATCCTCCCGGCCGCCACCAGGCGCGATGCGCGGCGCAGCGTTATCGAGCGGGAGGCGCTCAGGCCGGCGGCCTCGAGCCGCGCCGGCGCGGCGCCGGCGATGGTGCCGGCGTCGGGAAGGTCCACGAGGCCGTCGGCACCGCCGCGGCGCCCGAACGCGGAGAGGATCCGGCGCTGGATGCCGACCGCCCGGCGGTACTCGATCAGCTGTTCGGTGATCGCCCAGGCGAGGGTCTCGTAGGGCTCGGGCCGGCGCGTCAGCCTCAGCCAGGGGCGCCGCCGGACCGAGGCGCCGATCAGGGGATCGTCACGGAAGGCCCGGCAGAAGCCGGAGAGGTCGTCGTCCACCGAGAGGGCAAAACGCATGCGGGCGATCGCCTCTTGCGCCTCGCGCCCTGCGCCGGCGCGGGCACGGATGCGGACCAGCTCGCGCCGCGGCTGCCAGGCCTGGACAACGACCGGGCTCCCGTCTATGTGCAGCAG
>CAIKSH010000032.1 GCA_903830015.1 uncultured Solirubrobacterales bacterium
CCAGGTCGCCGTGGACAAGGTCCACGAGCTCGTCGAGGACGCCGTCGCCCTCGGAGCGACCGCGCACGTGGGTGGCGGGCCGGTCGACGGGCCCGGATACTTCTATGCGCCGACCGTGCTGGGGGAGGTACCCGACGGGGCGCGGATCACAGCAGAGGAGATCTTCGGGCCGGTGGCCCCGGTGCGGACCTTCTCCACCGACGAGGAGGCCGTGGCGATGGCCAACGACACCGAGTACGGCCTGGTCTCCTACATGTACACGCGCGACCTGGGCCGCGCCTTCCGCGTGATGGAAGGGCTGGAGACCGGGATGATCGGCCTCAACCAGGGACTGGTCTCCAACGCCGGCGCGCCGTTCGGCGGCGTAAAGCAGTCTGGCTACGGGCGCGAAGGCGGCCACGAAGGGCTCGAGGAGTACCTCGAGACCAAGTACGTGGCCATCAACATCGACGGCTGAGCTCGCGGCGCTCGCCCGGCGGCCAGCGCCGCGGGGCTCAGACCTCCTCGTTGCCGGCGGCGATCTTCCTGAGGTTGATCGTCTCGTCGTAGAGCTGGGCGCTGACGCCCGCCTCGAGGGCGACCTCGCGCAGCGGCCGGCCGCTCTCGGTGGCCTCCTTGACGATCGCCGCCGCCTTGTCGTAGCCGATCGCGGTGTTGAGCGCGGTGGCCACGGCGAGCGTCGCGCCGGCCGAGGCCTTGGTGCCCTCGCGGTTTACCTGGATCCCGTCGATGCACTTCTCGGCGAAGAGGCGCGAGGAGCTGGTGAGCAGCTGGATCGAGTCGACCAGGTTGCGGGCCATCAGCGGGATCCGCACGTTGAGCTCGAACTGGCCCTGCATGCCGCCGATGGTGATCGCGGTGTCGTTGCCGATCACCTGGGCGGAGACCTGGAGGACGACCTCCGGGATCACCGGGTTGACCTTCCCCGGCATGATCGAGGAGCCCTTCTGCAGCTCGGGCAGGAAGAGCTCGCCGATGCCGGCGCGCGGGCCGGAGCCCATCAGGGCGATGTCGTTGGCGATCTTGGTCAGCGAGACGGCGACCACCTTCAGCGCGCCAGAGAGCTCGACCAGCGCGTCGCGGTTGCCCTGGGCCTCGAACGGGTGGGCCGGAGCGTCGATCTTCAGGCCGGTCTCCCTGCGCAGCTCGCGGCGGACCTTGGCGGCGAAGCGGCGGTGGGTGTTGAGGCCGGTGCCGGTGGCGGTGCCGCCGAGCGGGATCTGGCGGACGTGGACCAGGGCGGCCTCGATCCGCTCGCGGCCCATCTCGACCTGGGTGGCGTAGCCCTCGAACTCCTGGCCGAGGGTGACCGGCACGGCGTCCATCAGGTGGGTGCGGCCGGCCTTGACCACGTTGCGGAACTGGCGCGCCTTGCGGTTCAGCGAGGACTCGAGCTCCTTGAGGGCGGGCAGCAGCTCGTTGGTGCAGAGGTCGAGCGCGGCGAGATGGACGGCCGAGGGGAAGACATCGTTGGAGGACTGGCCGAAGTTGACGTCGTCGTTGGCGTGGGCGCCGGAGAGGGTGGCGATCACCTCGTTGGCGTTCATGTTCGAGGAGGTGCCCGAGCCGGTCTGGAAGACGTCGAACGGGAACTGGTCGTCGTACTTGCCGGCGGCGACCTCGTCGGCGGCGCGGGCGATCTTCTTTGCCTTGGCCTTGGGGATCAGCCCCAGCTCGCCGTTGACGCGCGCGGCGGCGCCCTTGATACGGCCGAGCCAGTGGATCACCGGGAGCGGTACGAGCTCGCCGGAGACGGGGAAGTTGTCGACGGCCTTGGCGGTCTCGCCGCCGTAGAGGCGCTTCTTGGCCATGGTTCTCCTTCGGGACGTTTGCCTGACCGATGCTACGCCCGCGCGGCCGCCGGTGACTTGTGCCCGGGAGGGGTGGGCCCGCACCGCCCTGCGGTCAGCCGCAGAAGGCCGAGA
>CAIKSH010000033.1 GCA_903830015.1 uncultured Solirubrobacterales bacterium
AGATCATCCAGGTCGACCAGTCGCCGATCGGGCGCACGCCGCGCTCCAACCCGGCGACCTACACCGGTCCCTTCGACGTGATCCGCGACCTGTTCGCCAAGACCCCGGAGGCGAGGGCCCGGGGCTACAAGCCGGGCCGCTTCTCGTGCAACGTGAAGGGTGGCCGCTGCGAGGTCTGTCGCGGAGACGGCCAGATCAAGATCGAGATGCATTTCCTGCCCGACGTCTATGTGCCCTGCGAGCAGTGCCACGGGCGCCGGTACAACCGCGAGACGCTCGAGGTCCGGTTCAAGGGGCGCACGATCGCCGACGTGCTGGACATGCCGGTCGAGCAGGCGCTCGAGTTCTTCTCGAGCATTCCCAAGGTCCACCGACGGCTCCAGACCCTCAGCGACGTGGGCCTCGGTTACCTGCGGCTGGGACAGCCGGCGACGACGCTTTCCGGCGGCGAGGCGCAGCGGGTAAAGCTGGCCACCGAGCTCTCGAAGGTGGCGACCGGCCGCACGCTCTACATCCTCGACGAGCCGACCACCGGGCTGCACTTCGCCGACGTACAGCGGCTGCTCGCCGTGCTCCAGCGGCTGGTCGACGCCGGCAACTCGGTCGTCGTGATCGAGCACAACCTCGACGTCATCAAGACCGCCGACCGGATCATCGATATGGGTCCCGAGGGCGGCGACGAGGGCGGGCTGGTCGTCGCCGAGGGCACGCCCGAGCAGGTAGCTGCCGTGCCCGGCTCGCACACCGGAAACTTTCTCGCCGAGCTGGTCAAGCCGGCCGGCCGGCGGCGCCGCTCCCCGGCCCCGGCCCGCCTTAAGGCCGCCGCCTGACCGTATGGGGCTCGACGCCGGCCGGGCCCGCGAGTGGCTGGTCAAGTGGCGCTGGTACGAGCGCGATTCGCTGCCCTGGCGCCGGCTGCGGATCCATTACGAGATGGCGGCGCGGGGCGCGTTCGTCCGCTGGCCGATACAGGGCGAGATCCTCGAGATGTTCCGGGAGGGTCGCCTCGAGGTCGGGGAGGGGACGCTCTTTGAGCCGGGGGTGTGGCTGACCGGCGGCGAGCGCGGCCGGATCGCCATCGGCAGTGGCGTGTTCCTAAACCAGACCGTGATGGTCGCCGCCTCCGAGCTGGTCGAGATCGGCGATCACTGCATGCTGGCCAACGGCGCCCTGGTCACCGACGCCGACCACCGGTTCGACGACCTGGCCCGCCCGATAACCCACCAGGGATTCACCGCCAAGGGCCCGACCCGCATCGGCGACAACGTCTGGCTCGGGGCCAACTCGGTGGTCACCGGCGGGGTGACCGTCGGCGACCGCACGGTGGTCGGCGCCGGCAGCGTGGTCACCGGCGACCTTCCATCCGGCGTTATCGCTGCCGGCGCGCCGGCCCGGGTGATCCGGGAGATCGACTTCTCGGGCTAGGCCGCGCGCGTGGCCCGGAACCGCGCCAGCTCGGTCTCGTCGATCGAGTAAGCGTGCTCGGGGCCGGGGAAGGTGCGCGAGCGCACGTCGTCGGCGTAGGCGGCCACGCCGGCCGTCATGTCATCCAGGAGGCTGGCGTAGCGGCGGACGAACTTTGCCCCCATGCCTTCCCGGATCCCGAGCAGGTCGTGGAAAACCAGGACCTGGCCGTCGACACTGGGGCCGGCACCGATACCGATCACCGGGATCTCCATCCGGCCGCTGAGCTCGGCGGCCAGCGCCGACGGGATCGCTTCGAAGACGATGGCGAAGCAGCCGGCTTCCTGGAGGGCGAGAGCTTCGGCCTCGATGCGCCGGGCGTTCTCGGCGGTGCGCCCCTGGGCGCGGTATCCGCCCAGGGCGGTGGAGGTCTGGGGTGTGAGCCCGACGTGGCCCATCACGGGGATTCCGGCGCGGACGATTGCCCGGGCCCGCGAGGCCGGGTTGGGGCCGCCGCCTTCGAGCTTTACCGCGTCGCAGCCGGCCTCGCGCACGAAGCGCAGGGCCGTCCCGATCGCCTGCTCGTCACTTATCTCGTTGGAGCCGAAAGGGAGGTCTCCCACGAGGAACGGCGACTTCAGGCCCCGGCGAACCGCCTTGGTGAGCATCAGCATCTCGTCGAGCTCGACCGGAACGGTGGAGTCGTGCCCCAGCACGGTCATCGCGGCCGAATCGCCGACCAGCACGATGTCGACCCCGGCCCGCTCGACGGCGAGCGCGCCCGGGTAGTCGTAGGCGGTGACCATGACGATCGGCTCGCCGAGCCGCTTCATCTCCCGCAGGCGGGGAAGCGTCATTGGCAGGCTCGAGGCGTCGGCCGGAACCTGGATCGGTGTGTTGGGCAGGGTGGACATCAGATCTCCTCCCGTTCGCGGTCGAAGCCGTAACCGGTCTGCGCCGCGAACTGCGTGGTCATGTTGTCGATAAGCCGCACCTCACCGACCCGGGCCGCACAGA
>CAIKSH010000034.1 GCA_903830015.1 uncultured Solirubrobacterales bacterium
CCTCTGCCGCGCGGCCCGCGCGCGCGGACGGGTGGCTCGCCGGCGCGACGAGGCCGCCGGCCGCGCCCCCTCGCTCGCCGCCGAGGCGCGGGTGCTCGCCGGCTGCCTCTGGCACGGCCTGCGCCGGCTCTGCATGATGGGCCCGGTGATGGCCGCCCACGCCCTCGGAAGGATCGCGGGCGCCCTGGACCGCGCCCCGCTGCCCTCCGATCCCGTCGTGCCCGGCGTCAACGACTTCCTCGCGCCGGGCAGCGGCGAGGTGGCCGGAAAGCGCGCGGCGCTGATGGCGGCGGCCGACCGCCTGCTTGACCTCGACGCCGTCGCCCGGCGGCGCCGGATCCGCCGCGCCGGCGGCCAGACCCGGCGCCGCGTGCTCGTCCTTACGCTCTGGCGCCAGGACGTACCGACCCTGGTCGAGGAGATCCGCGCCGAGGCCGGACGCTCCGGCCACGAGGTGGAGGTGGCCAGCGCCCCGGCCGGGACCGGAGGCAAGTTCGAGAACCTCAACGCGCTGATCGGCAGCCGCGACCCCGGCTCCTACGACTGGATCGTCGTCATCGACGATGACGTGGAGCTGCCGCGGGGCTTCCTGGACGACTTCCTGGGCGCCGCCGACCGCGCCGGCCTGGAGATCGCCCAGCCGGCCCACCGGCTGCGCTCGCACGCCGCCTGGCCGGTCACCCGCCGGCGCCCCGGCTCCACGGCGCGGCGCACGACCTTCGTCGAGATCGGCCCGGTCACCGCCTTCGGGCCCGAAGCGGCCACCACGCTCCTCCCCTTCCCGAACCTGCGGATGGGCTGGGGCCTGGACGCCCACTGGGCGGCGGTCGCCCGCGAGCGGGGCTGGGCGATCGGAGTGGTCGACGCCACCCCGGTAGGCCATTCGCTCAGGCCGGCCGCCGAGGGCTACCCGCGTGAGCTGGCGGTCGCCGAGGGCCGCGAGTTCCTGGCCACCCGGCCCTACCTGACCCGCGACGAGATCCGGACCGTGGCGGTCTACCGGTGAAGGCGCTCGTCGTAGCCGAGTTCTACCCCCGCAGCGACGACCCGGTCCTCGGCGTCTGGGCCCACCGGCAGGCGCAGGCGGCGATGGAGGCCGGCGCCGAGGTGCGGGTGGCCGTTCTCCACCGGATCGTCCCGCCGAAGTCCACGCCGATCCTCAAGCGGCTGCCGGCCGCAGCGCGCCTGGCCCGCCACCCCTCGACCCTCGAGCTGGACGGGGTGACGGTCGACTACGTGCGCTACGCCTCGCCCCCGAAAGAGAGCTCCTACGGCTCCTGGGGCAGCTGGGCGGCCAAGCCGCTGGCCAAGGCCCTGCGGCGGATCGGAGAGGAGTTCCCCTTCGAGGTGGTGCACGCCCACAACGCGGTCCCGGCCGCCGACGCCCTCCTGGCCGCAGGCATCTCGCGGCCGCTGGTGATCAGCGAGCACGGCGCCGATGTCTTCCACACCGCAGAGCGCCACGAGGACGGCCGTCGGGCGATCCGTCACGCCTTCGCTTCGGCGCGCCTGGTCCTGGCCAACAGCTCCGGCATCGCCAACTCCTGCGAGGACCTCGGCGCCCAGCGCGTGCGGGTGCTCCACCTGGGGACCGACCTCCCGGAGCGCGAAGAGGCCCGCGAAGCGCGCACGACGATCGTCACCGTCGCCCACCTCGCGGCCCGAAAGCGCCACGCCGACGTGATCCGCGCGCTTTGGGCCCTGCGTGACGAGCGGCCCGACCTTCGCTACCTGGTGATCGGCGACGGCCCCGAGCGCCCGGAGCTCGAGGCCCTGGCCGCGAGCCTGGGGCTGGCCGACCGGGTCGAGTTCGCCGGCCAGCTGCCCCACGACGAGGCGCTCGAGCGGATGCGCCGCTGCTCGCTGTTCGTCATGCCGAGCGTCGACGAGGCCTTTGGCGTGGCCTACGTGGAGGCGATGGCCGGCTGGCTGCCGGCGATAGGCACCGCCGGCGAGCCCGGGCCGATGGAGATCGCCCGCTCCGGCGAGGGCATCCGGCTGGTTCCCCCCGGCGACGTCCTGCGGCTGGCCGAGGAGATCGGCGCGCTGACCGGCGACCTGGAGGTGCTCAGCGGCCTGGGCGCCCAGGCGCGCCGGACGGTCGAGGACTCCTTCAGCTGGGAGCGCTGCGGGGAGGCGACCGTCGCCGCCTACCGCGAGGTCCGGCGCCCGTGAGCCGGCCGCTGCTGCTGGTCACCAACCTCGTCCCACCCGACCGCGTTGGCGCGCTGCGCGCGCTCGATGAGCGCGAGGGGCTCGAGGTGGCGATCTACGACGGGCGCCTGCACCACGCCACCGGCGGCGTCGAGGATCCCGGGGTCCCGTTCGTGCGGATCGGCCAGCGCCAGGCGTTCTCCCTGGCGGCCAGCGGCCGCTACCGCGCCGTGATCGCCACGAGCGCCGGGCGCCTCGCCCTGCCGGCCGCCTACCTGGGCGCCCGCCGGGCCGGAGTGCCGTTCATCTACTGGACCGGGATCTGGCACCAGGTCGCCACGCCGGCCCACCTGGCCGCCGCGCCGCTGGTGCGCTGGATCGAGGGACACGCCGACGCCGTGGTCGCCTACGGCCCCCACGTGGCCGACTACGTGGGCGGCCACGGCGCCGCCAACGTCCACGCCGCCCCGCAGGCCGTGGAGGTCGGCTTCTGGTCGCAGGCCGCCGACGGCGCGGCCATGCGCGAGCGGCTCGGCTCGCCCCCGTTCCTGCTCGCCTTCGCCGGGCGCGACCGGCCCGGCAAGGGTCTGGCCACCGCGCTCGACGCCTGGCGGCAGGCCGGCGTGGACGGCGTCTTCGCCCTGGCCGGGATCGAGCCCGGAGAGGCCCCGGCCACCGGGCCGGGCGTCGCTGCGCTCGGGATGCTCGGGCCCGGGGCACTTCGCGATCTCTTCGCCGCCGCCGACGCCGTGGTGATCCCCTCCGAGCCGACCGCCGCCTTCCGTGAGCCGTGGGCCCTGGTCGCCTACGCGGCGTTGCTCCAGGGCGTGCCGGTGATCGCCACCGACG
>CAIKSH010000035.1 GCA_903830015.1 uncultured Solirubrobacterales bacterium
CCGCATCTGCGGCGGCATCTTCACGAAGATCGCCGACATCGGCTCCGACCTCATGAAGATCGTCTTCAAACTCCCCGAAGACGACCCCAAGAACCCCGGCGTGATCGCCGACTGCACGGGTGACAACGCCGGCGACAGCGTCGGACCGACCGCCGACGGCTTCGAAACCCAGTTCGGCGTAAACCACCTGGGCCACTGGGCACTCACCTCGCGCCTGCTGCCCCAGCTCCTGGCCGCCCCGGCGGCGCGGGTGGTGACCGTCACCAGCACGGCCCACCATCTCGGCCGCAGCCCCGACCCCGACAACCCCCACCTACACGGCCGCTACAAGCCGTGGACGGCCTACTACCAGTCCAAGCTGGCCAACTTCCACTTCGGCATCGGGCTGCAGCACAAGCTCGAGGCAGCGGGCGCGCCGGCCTCGAGCCTGATCGCCCACCCCGGCCTCTCGGACACCAACCTCCAGACGGTCAGCGTCGAGCAGTCAGACGGCGAGGCCACCCAGCGCTTCTTCCTCTGGCTGGCCCACAGCACCGGGATGAGCCCGGCCGAGGGGGCGCTGCCGCAGCTGCGCGCCGCCACCGACCCGGCCGCCCGCGGCGGCGAGTTCTACGCCCCGCGCTATATGAACACCGGGCCGCCGGTGCGCCGGCCGATCCTGCGCAAGGTGGGGATGGACAAGGCGATCGAACGGCTCTGGGAGATCTCCGAGCGCGAGACCGGGCTGACCGTGGAGCCGGCCGCCGTGATGGGCGCGGCCACCGCTTGAGCACTTCACCCCAGGCCACGCGCGACCGGGCCGCCGACGTGCGCCGGGCGTTGCGGACGCTGGTCGCCGAAGGCGGCTTCCACGGCGCGGCGATGAGCGCGGTGGCCCAGGAGGCAGGCGTAGCCACCGGGACCGCCTACACCTACTACTCCTCCAAGGAGGAGCTAGTGGTCGCCACCTACGTGGAGACTAAGGCCGAGATGGGCCTGGCGGCGATGGAGGCCGCCGACCCGGCGCTCGAACCCGAGCAGCGCTTCGTGGCCGTCTGGCTGGCCATCCACGCCCACCTGGAAGCCAACCCCGACCGGGCCCGGTTCCTGGCGCAGCTCGAGAGCTCGCCCTACCTCGAGAAGGCCCGGGCGGCCCCGCTCGGCGAGGGCGGCGGAGCGCTGACCGAGATCGTCACCGAGCCGGATATGGCCGCACGGATGGCCGAACTTCCCGCGCCGATCCTCTACGAGCTCGGCGTCGCGCCGGCGGTGAGGCTGGTGGCCGGCGGCGCGAGGCTCTCGCCTGCTGAGCTGCGCAGCATCGCCGAGGCCTGCTGGCGGGCGATCACGCGGCCATAACCGCGACGAGCACTGCCGGGCATCCTTAGAGTTCTCACAGGCATCGCTGGGATGCTGACCACCATGAACAGAGAGAATCTTCACCCGGGCCGCCTGGCCGCCCTCGCCGCCGCGGCGTCGGTCTTCGTGGTAGCCGGCTGCGGTTCGGCCTCGTCTTCCAGCACGGCCACTGCGGCCTCCGCGCCTCAGGCCTCCTCCTCGGCCACGTACTCGTCCACCAAGTCCGGCCTGAAGAAGGCCACGTGGGGCAAGAACGTCAAGGTCACCTACGGCAAGAACACGATCCGCCTGCGCTCCGACGGGATCCCCAACCACTCGCGCCCGAAGTACTACGCGGTGCCGAACGCCGGAGTCGTCGTCCCGACCGCCGATACCGCACGGGTCGTCAGCGATCCGACCCGCGCCCGGACCCAGGATCTCACGATCCCTACCAACCCGAAGAAGGCCTCGAAGACCACCGCTGCGCCACTGGGCTCGATCGGCTTCATGATCTCCGGCTCGGTGCTCTTCAACCCGTACGAGGGCGACGGCAAGACGGTGGCGATGGCCAGCAACTTCTACCTCACCGCCGACGACGGCTCGAAGGCGCCCTTCGTGGACGACTGCTCCGGCCACCCCGGCGGGGGTCAGTACCACTACCACGGCCTGCCCGCCTGCGTGGTCGCCGAGACCGACACCGGCACCGGCCCCTCCCGCATCATCGGCGTCGCATTCGACGGCTTCCCGATCTACGGCTCACGGGACATCAAGGGCCGGACGGTGCCGGTCAGCAAGCTCGACAAGTGCAACGGCATCACGAGCGCCACCCCCGAGTTCCCCAAGGGCATCTACCACTACGTCCTGCCCGGGACCGACGACGCGACCTCGTCGATCCGCTGCTTCCGCGGCAAGGTCGACTCCAGCCTCATCACCCAGATGCCGAACATGGGCGGCCCTCCCGGAGGCGGCCCTCCGCCCGGCGGCCCTCCGCCGGCCACCGCATCGACCGCTTCGGCCACGGCCTCCAAGCTCATCTGCGACCTGCTCGGCCTTAACTGACGGCCTCTCAGCCCGGCCGGCAGGGAGCTTGCGCGCCGGCCGGCGGCGGTCCGTAGCCTTTACGGGGTGCGGTTCGCAGGCCGGGCCGCGCCGAAGGAAGAGCCGTGAACCGCCTCCCGAATGGACACCGCACTCTCGCCGCCGCGCTGCTCGCGGCCGGCCTGCTGGCCGCCCTTCCCGCCGGCGCCGGGGCTCAGGGTTCCGGGGGCGTGCAGCCAGGTGACCCCAGCCTCGTGGACATCGTCCCGAAGCGCTCGGCGATCCTCAGGACCGCGCGCGCCGAGCTGGCCCGCAACGTTCGTGAGCGCAACGGGGACAACATCCCCCGCTACGACTACGGGAAGGGCGCGATCACCCCGTACAGCATCCGCGACCAGTGGTGCGTGGCCTTCGGCTCCTGGACCTGGGTCCAGGCCGGCTTTGACGACTACCTGGGCACCCGCCTGCTGCGAACCGCCTTCGGCGGCAGCCTCGTGGCCATCCAGGTGACCGACCTGAGCAGCTGGGCCAGGCGAACCGGCCACTGGACCTTCCGCGCCACGCCCGGCGACCTCGTCGCCTACGGCGGCGCCCACATCGGCGTAGTGACCGTGGTCGACCGCAAGGGGCGGGCGGTGAAGTCGATCGAGGGCAACAAGGACAACGCCGTGCGCCCGGTCGTGATCGACATGTCGCGCGTGACCGGCTACGTCAGTCCCACCCCGGTCACCCCCGCCAAGCGCGTCGCGCGCACCTCAGCGCTCGCCGACGTGGACTGAGCCACGCGAGGCTGCGCCAGGAGGGAGGGTCGAGAACCCGACAGTCGGGCTCTCACCAGGTCTGGAAGAACCCAGACGGGACAAGAACCACGGTTGTGGCAGGAAATGCCTCGGAAACTCTGTCCCCAGGTACGCTGGCGAACATCCGCAGGGCAACGGGGATTGAGGAGTTCCGATGAACGAATACCTCGTGATCTACGAAGAGGAAAACGGCTCGTGGGGCGCCTGGTGCCCCGATGTCGATTGCGTCTTCGCCGCCGGCAAGAGCCGGGAAGAGGTTGAGTCCCTGATGAAGGAAGCGCTGGAGGGCTACTTCTCGTACCTGCGGGAAACCGGCGAGAAGATCCCTGAGCCGACATTCTCTGAAGCCGGTCTTGTAGCCGCCTGACTACTGACCAGCGAACGGGGCTCGGCCTCCAATAGGCTCGCCGCCATGCGGGTCGAAAGTGTTGGTTACCAGGGGTCGATCGCCGACGCGATCGGGCAGGCCACCGAGGC